>AASF01001135.1 GCA_000168735.1 Candidatus Endoriftia persephone str. Hot96_1+Hot96_2
ATCAGGCATAGAGGATCTTGTTACAGGTAAGGTCGATTTTGCGAGGATGGGGCCGGCTTCCTACATCACCAGCAAGCAGCGGAATCCTGATCTTCAGCTGCTGGTGATGGAGAGTAAACAAGGAAGCAAAACTTTTTACGGCATCATCTGTGTCCATGAACAGAGCCCTATTAAAGAGATCGGCCACCTTAAGGGACGGAGTTTCGCGTTTGGCAGCCCACGTTCGACCATCGGTCGTTATTTGTCGCAACATCTTTTGTTGCAAAACGGTGTGTTTGCCCACGATCTGGCCAGCTATAAATACCTTGGTCGACACGACCGGGTCGGCGCAGCTGTTGGCGCCGGCCAGTTTGATGCCGGCGCGCTCAAGGAGAGTACATTCAAGAAGCTGAAGAAAAAGGGCACGCCAATTCGTCAGCTGGTCCGTTTTCCCAATGTCACCAAACCCTGGATCGCCAGCAGCACTTTGAACACACGAACAATCTCTGCACTAAAAGAGACCCTGCTTGAACTCAAAGACTCTGCGGCGCTAAAGGCACTCAAGAAATCGGGCTTCCTGCCCGCTGATGATAGTGACTACGCGCCGATCCGGGAGTCGATGCAGGATAATGAAGAGTTCTTTGGACAGTCGAAGCACAGCTGAAACTCCAGGATCGGATGCCATAAGTCATTCATCTCCTTCGCCAAGCAAGGGCTGGCCACTCTGGCTGCAGTTGGGTTTAGCCCTGTTGGCGGCACTACTGCTGATCAACCTGATTACTGCACCCCTGGCCCGCCATATGGTGAGCGATTTTCTCTTTAAGCAGGTGGATGAACAGAGCCGCAGCGCGTTTGCGCTGCTGAGCGCAACGGGTTATCGATGCGGTGATCGCGGAGGATATTCCTTTGGCTGGGAGACAGTGATGGCACAGGCGCTTGGAGCAGACGCCCAACATGTCCGAACTTTCTATTGAGAATGAACAGGGGGAACTGCTGGTTCAACGCTCGCGGAGCAGGGATGCTGGCAACGACAAAATACGCACCGATACCCATGCCATTGTGTTTGATGGCGAGCGGTTTGGCACAATCAATATTCAATGGAATATGGAACCGGTTCACCGCAAGATCAACCGTCATGTGGCCGAGGTTCAGCTCTTTATCTCGATGATGCTGGTTATCTTGACCGGGCTGATCGTCATCCTCATTCACTGGCTGGCCATTCGTCCGATGCGCCGTATCACCGACTCTTTGGCCGGATTGTCGGAAGCGCAACATCCTGTCCCGCTCCATCTCCCCACGCTCCTCCAGCCGGGAGTTGCGGTTGATGGCGGCATCGGTGAATGATCTCGCCAATGTCATGCAGCAGCGAGATCAACGTGAGCGTGATCTGATTGACG
>AASF01001134.1 GCA_000168735.1 Candidatus Endoriftia persephone str. Hot96_1+Hot96_2
GCCCTACTGTCGCTTGCCGGACGCTGGCAATTGGATGGTCGATCCCGCTTTGTGCAGGCCAAACCGGGCAGGCTGGCGGATGCCTATTGGCGGGGGTTGCAGCGCTACCGTTGGGCCATTCTGCTGGTTCTGCTCGGCATCACCGTGATTGCCGCCTTGGGCGTACCCGCCATCCAGGTCAACCACAGCACCATCGAAAGCCTTGGCCGGGATTCGGCCGTGCGGCAGCAAGTGGAGGCAGTGAATAGTGATCTGGCCGGGCTTGAGAACTTCTCCATCATCCTCGACTCCGGCATCCAGGACACCTTCCTCAAAGTCCGTTATCTGGAGGAGATCGTTGAGATACAGCAGTTTATCGACAGCCAGGGGATCTCCCGCTCCACCACCTCATTCGCCGACTATCTGTCTATCCTCAATCGCGCCTTTCAGGAGTTGGATGAGGCCGAGTTGCCGGAGTCGGACGATGTGGTGAACGAACTGATGATCTTTCTCGACCACAAGCATGTGCATGCCTACGTCTCCGAGGACTACAGTCGGGTACGCATCCTGGTCCGGCACGCCGCCGACTCGACCCGCGAACTGCAGTCCTTCGTTGATGCCCTGCAGGAATTCATCGACCAGCAGCTCGATCCCGGTCTGCAGGCGCACATCACCGGCTCCTCGGTACTCACTCTCTCAGCCACCCGATCCATGATCAATGGACAGTTGCAGTCGATCTTGCTGCTGCTGCTCTTCTTTGTGCTGATCATCTCGGTGCTCTTCACCGATCTGCGGGTCGGCCTGCTGGCCGCCCTGCCCAATGCCTTCCCGGTGGTGGTGCTGTTCGGCGTGATGGGTTTTGCCGGCATTCCCCTCAACATCGGCACCACCATGGCGGCGGCCATCGCCATCGGCATTGCCGTGGACGACACTCTGCACTTCATGCTGCGCTACAACCAGGAGCTGCGCTCATCCCGCCATCAGGCCCTCGCCATTGCACGCCACTCTGGCCAACGAGGCCCTGCCGGTGATCTCCACCTCAGTGGCGCTAATTGCCGGGCTTCCTGGGTCTTTACCCTGTCTGATTTTCAGCCCATCGTGCTCTTCGGGCTGTTGAGCGCACTGGGTCATCGCCACCGCTCTGATCGCCGATTTCGGTCCATCACGCCCATGGTGATCTTTTTCCTGCGACTGGTCAGCCTGTGGGATCTGCTCTCAGCTCAACTGCGTCAGGAGGTCATCCCGCAGAGTGTACTGTTCCGGGAGATGCGGCCCTGGCAGATCCGTCGCTTCATCCTCGCCAGCACCGTGACTGAGTACGCTGCAGGAGAGCAGGTGTTCAAACCCGGCGACAAAAGCCATGCCATGTATCTAGTGATGCGGGGTACG
>AASF01001133.1 GCA_000168735.1 Candidatus Endoriftia persephone str. Hot96_1+Hot96_2
TCAGCCCGACCACCAGCGCCGTCATCACCTCGATCAGGGTAAAACCTTGTGTACTGTTCATCTTGTGCATCTGTATAGCGAACCTCACGTACGCCGGGGTAGCTGTTCCGATGAGCTGCCCCATCTGCCCGACAAACGGCACCACGGTGCGCCTGAATGTGATAAAATCCACAATATCATCCACCCCAAACACGCCACTGGGCAGCTGGACGCACACCCGCCGTGGATGGAGAATGAAAAGAGTATCGGTTTTTTCCTCTGACGAAAAACCGCAGCACCATTTTTTTGAAGGCAGTAACCATGAGCGATTGTCTCATCATCGGCGGCGGCATTATCGGCATGCTCACCGCCCACGAGCTCTCCCAGGCCGGCATGCGTATCACCCTAATCGAACGCCGTGAGACCGGCCGGGAATCATCCTGGGCCGGCGGCGGCATCGTCTCCCCTCTCTACCCTTGGCGCTATGCCGATGCGGTCACCGCACTGGCGACCTGGAGCCAGCAACGCTATCCGGCGTTGGCCGCAGCCCTCCACCAGGAGAGCGGCATCGACCCCGAGTACCAACGCAGCGGCCTACTGGTGCTTGAGGTGGAGGACAAGACCCAGGCACTCAGCTGGGGCAAACGCCACGCCATAGCGCTCCACTCCTGTACCGCCGACGAGGCAGTCAGCTACGACACCGGGCTAAAGACCGGCGGCAGGGGCGGCATCTGGATGCCCGAGGTCGCCCAAGTCCGCAATCCGCGGCTGGTCAAGGCCGCCCGACTCGCCATTGATCACAACATCAACATCCTTGAAGAACACGAAATCACCGAGCTGATCAGCCATAATGGCAAGATTCAGGGGGTGCGCGTAGGCACCACCAAGATCGAGAGTGAACGGGTCATCATCTGCGCCGGCGCCTGGAGCCAGAAGCTGCTCGCCGAAACCGCCATCCCACCGGCCATCGAGCCGGTAAAGGGGCAGATGATCCTGCTCAAAACCAACCCCGGCAGTGGTCAACCGCATCCTGCTGCACAACCAGCGCTACCTGATCCCACGCCTGGACGGCCGGGTGCTGGTCGGCAGCACCCTGGGAACACAAAGGCTTCGACAAGACCACCACAACCGAGACTCAAAAGGAGTTGCGGCAGTTCGCCTGCGATCACTACCCGGCGCTGGCCGATGCCCCGGTCGAACACCATTGGGCTGGACTGCGCCCCGGGTCACCCCAGGGCATCCCCTTCATCGGCCCAGTGCCAGGCATGGAGGGGCTCTACCTCAACGCCGGCCACTACCGCAATGGCGTGGTGCTCGGCCCCGCCTCGGCGCGCCTGATGGCCGACCTGGTGTTGCAACGGGAGCCGATCCTCGACCCCGGCCCCTATGCGCTGGACGCAGCGAGAGAGTAACAGCCGACCTGTAACCTTCAGACCATCCAAGTCTATAATTGCGTCCCTTTTTGGCCGATGTAGCTCAGTCGGTA
>AASF01001132.1 GCA_000168735.1 Candidatus Endoriftia persephone str. Hot96_1+Hot96_2
TCGCCCTTGATCAGTTTCTCCACATCCTTCTCAGCCACTGTTCCAGGGTGTACCTGGGATGCAGGCAGCCGGCGGTGCACTTCTCCGCCGCCTTGACGATGTCTTTGTAGCTGCCCGCCTGGGGGTCGATGACTATGGCCTGTTTGTCGTCGTTATAGGCGAAGATCTTCGGGTTGATCCCGGTGCACTCGTCACAGGCGGTGCATTCGGGGGTTTCGATCCAGACCGGTTCGTAGCCCTCGGGCGATGGCGCCGCTGTTGCTCCCGGCCGTCGCCGCGCTGCTGCCATTGGCAGAGACTGCGCCGGTCAGTGCCGCCGCATTGCCGGAGGCTGCCATCGATAGCAGGGTGGAGCTGAGACGGTTGGCCATATCGACCTTGGCTTGTTCCACCAGGGCATCCACATCCACCTTGTCGAGTTCACCGGCGATGCTCTTGAGCTGGTGCCAAAATTGGCGGCGCTCTTCAGCAGATTTGACGATCTCTGCAGAGCAGAGGATGCGCATCAGGCGGTTCTTTCCATCGACGCCCCAGCATGTAGGGGTAGTTGCCTTCCCGCTCGTCATCGTCCATGTCGAGGAATTCGTGGAAGGGGATCATCTCGTCACCCCAGGTCTCCGGCGGCGCCTTGGCGGAAGTTGTTGCGGAAGCGGTCTTCGGTGGCGGAGAAGTCGGCAAAGGTCATCGGCAGTTCCAATTTTGCTTCTTTGCCGTGCTCATCGACGTAATCAAGAGTGTAGCTCGGNCAGTCCTCTTCAAGCGCCGGGTTGCCCTCTAGGTCGATGCATTCT
>AASF01001131.1 GCA_000168735.1 Candidatus Endoriftia persephone str. Hot96_1+Hot96_2
GGTATGACCTGTTTCGCCAGATCCTACCCGGTGAGGCACCACAGACCCTGAGCAAACTGTTCGGCAGTGAGGAGGCTCTGATCGTGCTTCCTGCCAACGCCCCGCAGTCGCTCAAATCTGCCTACCGGCAGCTCGCACAGCAGTGGGCAGCGGGCTATCCCGACATCGAGATCATTGCTGACGAGCAACTCACCACTCTGCCTAAGGATCGCCCTGTCTGGCTGCTGGGCTGGCACAACCGCTTCCTGCCACAGCTCAAGGCGCTGCTGCCAGCGGGACAGGCGCAGCTCAGCGATAACACAATCCGGCTGCAGTCAGAGCGCCTGCCCCGCGCCGGCAGCAGCCTTGCGCTGGCCTGCGCCACTCCGCAAGGCGGCACGATCGGCTGGGTTGCCAGCGACAATAGCAAGGCACTGGCCGGTCTAGCCCGCAAGCTGCCCCACTACGGCCGCTACAGCTTCGTCGGTTTCACCGGCAGCACGCCAGACAATCACCTCAAGGGGCAGTGGCAGGTTACAGACTCACCGCTAACGGTTATGCTCACCCCCGATGCCGCTGTGCACCACACTGCAGGGCCGCCAGCGTTGCTCGATCGATTGAAAAACAGA
>AASF01001130.1 GCA_000168735.1 Candidatus Endoriftia persephone str. Hot96_1+Hot96_2
CCTTGATCAATAAGCTTGAGAAGAAGACGCTGGCACTGGAAAAAGAGATCACCGAGCGTAGACGAGCGGAAGAAAAGCTACATAAAGCCAACCGACTATACGCCACGTTGAGTCAGGTCAACCAGGCCATTGTAAAGGAGCGGGATAAGCAAAAATTATTTCAGACCATCTGTAATATCGCCATCAAATTCGGCAAGTTCAGATTGGTATGGATAGGATTGCTTGATGAAGAAAACCAATTGGTCGACCCGGTTTGCCTTTAGTGGTGAAGGCTCTGATTATCTGCAAAATATTAAAATTTCTCTCACCGACGATTTAACCGGAAAAGGACCTACCGGCAGGTCAATCCGTGAGGGAAAGAGTGTTGTCTTCAATGACCTGGAAACCAACCCCGAATTTGCACCCTGGAAGCGAGCGAGCCCTTGAAAAAGGCTACCGCTCATCAGGTGCTTTTCCCATACGATTAGATAACACCGTTATTGGCGCTTTAAATGTTTATGCCGTTGAACCCCATTTCTTTGATGCAGAGGAGATAAATCTGCTCGAAGAGACAGCCCGGGATATCTCCTTCGCGCTGGATAAATTTGAGGAAGAGACAAATCGTAGGCAGGCGATGGAGGCATTGCGGCAAGCCGGTCTGATTATCGAGAACAGTCCGGTAGTGCTCTTTCGATGGAAGGCAGCCGACGGCTGGCCGGTGGAACTGGTCTCCGATAATGTAACCCAGTTTGGCTACACGCCTGAGGAATTGCGCTCTGGCGAGACGCCCTTCGCCTCGATCGTGCATCCCGACGACCGGGAGCGGGTCACGCACAAGATGCAGGACTATTCCGCCAGCGGTATGACCCACTTTCAACAGGAATATCGGATCGTCACACCAGATGGAGATGTTCACTGGATCGACGACCGCACCACGGCAGAGCAGGACGCCGATGGAAACATCACACACTATCAGGGCATTGTCATCGACATCACCGAGCGCAAACTGACCGAGGCCGAACTCGCCGCCCAGCTCGACGAGTTGCGCCGCTGGCACGACGCCACTCTGGGACGCGAGGGGCGTTCGCTGGAGCTGAAGCACGAGGTCAACGCCCTGCTTACCGAACTGGGTCTGCCGCCACGCTATTCCAGCGTGGAGGAAGAAGGGAAGAGCCGTGACTGAGCACGCGTCCGCACCTCCTCCGCATTGTTTGCGCCG
>AASF01001129.1 GCA_000168735.1 Candidatus Endoriftia persephone str. Hot96_1+Hot96_2
TTAAACGAATCGCCTGATCACATGGGTAGCGCCCTCCGGTGTGCCCCAGCCTTCCCGGCCTGATGCCGAGCGGATAGTGTGATTACCTGCGCCTGATCCTTGGGGTAGTAGTAGAGGCGCAGTTCTGCCAGGTTGATGACGACCCCTTCGCGGGGAACATCGGGCAGGATAAAGAGTTGTGGGACAAAGATCTCTGTACCCTCGCCCGGCAGCCAGGCATCAAACTCCAGGGTTGGCCTGGCTGACCTCGCGGAACCCCATGTCGTGGCCTCGCGCAATATCGGAAAAGGTATCCTCGTAACGGGTCTTGAGCTCGATGAGTTCACCGACCAGATCCTCGCCCTCGGGTGGGCAGTGAGTATGTCAGCGCGGCGGATGTCTGGAGCCAGCTCAGGCCAAGACAGAACAGTATGAAATAGGGCATACGCATCAACAGCTCGAACTTGTCTATAGGATGATCGCCGCTATTCTAGCTTAGAAACCGAAGATTAATTCAATTTGGATAAACCCACCGCCTCAAGCGGTGCGAACTCGAAAAAGCTCTGCCATTGTCGCCTGCCTATTTTGGAAGAAATTTGGGTGAGCATCAATATCGATAAAGGCCAGGGATTCAGTCCGCAAAACACTCAGATGAATGCGAATAAGAGTGTCGGATAACGGGCTGAAGTGGCGTAACCGGGTTTACACAATAGTCGCGTTGTTTGTGTGATTGGCGGATTATTTTTTTAGCGGGGCTGAGGAGTACACGGGCTTGTTTGAGGTAACCCAGGGAATGACCCTGCGGCTGATCTTCAACTACGATTTTTGAGTGAATGGCTTGTGAGAGATTAAAACGGTGCAGAGTGCGATTCAGCCGAGTATAAGCGGGCATGACAGCAATA
>AASF01001128.1 GCA_000168735.1 Candidatus Endoriftia persephone str. Hot96_1+Hot96_2
CCTTGATCCTGTGTCAGGCTGTGGCCGAGACCACGGAACTCCCGGCTCCAGCTCTCCAGCTCCGCCTCGTTGAGACGGCAGCCCAGGGGTTTTTAGATGTACGCGCATGGATTGGTCGTGTCGCAGTCAAAGAGCGGGCAACTTATCGGGCTGACCGGCAGGTTTCAAGTCTAAACGCATTTAATAAGGTATATTCCCCGCCATGGAGACACTGACACAACTTCCCATCTGGCAGCAGGCCGGTCTGGCTCTGGCGCTGCTGTTTCTGTTATTGCTAGGCGGTGGCGCTGCGCTGGCTGTGGCGTCTGCTGAAACACCAGCTCGATCTGCTGCACGATCGCGAAGCCCGCGACCGGCAGCTCGATGAGCGGATGCGCGAGCTGGAGCGATCCTTGTTGCGGGAGCAGAGCCAGCTGGGCCAGCATCTGGCGGAGCGTATCACCAAGGGTGCCCTAGCCCAGCAGCGCACCCTGCATGCCCTGCAGCAGCAGATGCTGGAGCGTACCGACCGTTTCTCCCAGGGGCGTAGAGCGGCGTTTCGCCGAGATGCAACAGCGGCTCACCGAGGATGCGGGGCGTCTGCGGGTGGAGCTGCTGGAGCGTTTCGAGGGGCTGCAGACCCAGGTCAACCGGGAGTTGGCAGATGGCCGGCTGGCGCAGCAGGAGAAACTGGGTGAGCTGCGCGAGGCGCTACAGC
>AASF01001127.1 GCA_000168735.1 Candidatus Endoriftia persephone str. Hot96_1+Hot96_2
CGCTGATCCGGCCCTTGTGGATCCTGCCCTGGGGGTCGATGGCGCGGTAGTCGTAGCTCTGCATCGCTCAGCCCGTCTTATGCATGGTGGATCGCGGCTTCTGGCTCCGGGCTGGTGTGGCTGGGCGCTGCTCTGGAGTGAGATCCATAGCTGCTGCTATGGATTGAGTGACGAATCTGTTGGTAGCAGATTTGAACAGCCGCAGGCTGGCCCGAAGGGTTGGAGCCCAGGGTGTGGTGCTGGAATAACAGCAAGCCCAGGCGTGCCAGAACAAGCCAGAACCGTGATAGGCCAGAACCGCTCACACCTTGGATTGAGGTAATGTAGAGTCGTATTTTCTCCAGTGTTCATAATGTTTTCTCCGGTTCTGGCCGCCACCGTGCATAAGGCGGGCTCACTCCAGCCGCTTGGTGAGGTCGGCAAACGCGGGACAGTTCGTCGAGGCTGGTGACGCCTTCGAGAACACGGCGGATACCGTCCTCGGCCAGGGGAATAAAGCCGTGACCGATGGCGTAGCGCTCCAACCTCACGGTAGGAGGCGCTGGCTGCGACCAAGGTCATCGATCCCATCGTCGAAGCGCAGTACCTCCATCAGTGCCAGGCGTCCCTTGTAGCCGGTGTTGTTGCACTTGTTGCAGCCCGTGGCGCGGTGGATCTTGCACCGNCTTATCGCTGCTGATGCCGAGCAGTCGCTGCTCTATCTCGCTGGGTTGGTAGCCTCCT
>AASF01001126.1 GCA_000168735.1 Candidatus Endoriftia persephone str. Hot96_1+Hot96_2
GAGGGCTTGCCAACGCCGATCCTCAGCCTCTCATCAACTCGTGAAAACGCACGCCGCCACACCATCAGGGTCACAGCCAACAACTCGGCGGGCGAGATCCTAGTCGGCCAGACGATTGAGCTGAATCTCAACATGGAGGCCTCCAAGCAGCTTTCACTGATCCAAGGCATCACCCTCACCAGCCAGCGGGCCGGCACCCGTCTGGCCGATGCGCTGCTGGTAACCGACGCAACCGGCAGTGCCGAAACGCGCTTCGATATCGACCCCGGCATCCCCGCCAAGGCGGTGTTGGTGGTAAGCGCTGAGCTTGGCAGCGAGGTCGCCCATCTGAGCCTGCCGGCGGGAGGTGGCGCATGAAGGTCATCGAGGCGTTCGCCCGCATCCTCAGCGATGAGGGCGCAGATGCTGTGGGGGTCACCGTCAATCTCGAGGTTTATGTGCTCAGCTCGCGGCGCTGGGTGCGACTTGCCTCGGCCAAATCAGCAGCCAAAGGCATCTGGCAGGCCAAGGCGACTCGTCTGCGCTCGGGCGCCTTCTATGCCCCAATGCTGCGTCTGACAGAAGCGGGCAATCCGGCACCGCGGGTACTGGCGCAGTCGGGCAAGCTCAGCTACAACGCCACCAGCCAGGTGCTGAGTGTCGATTTCGGTCAGGTGGAGCGGCTCGCAGAGACCGCCTATCCGCTGAGCGCCTCGAACAGCCGCTTCAGCCGGATCCAACATACCGTAGCCGGTCAGGCGAAACGGGCCGAAGTCTCCAGCGCCACCCTGATGCGCAATATAGCCCTTGCATCCAACATCAACCTGTCACGCACCACCGCGGCAAGCACCGGCAATGCAACAGTTGCGACAGGCAACACCACACTCCTCGATACCTACAACGCTGACGGTACTGAAGCTCAGATCAAACGAGGCAAAGCTGCAATCTCAGCTCAGCCAGAAAGATCAACTGCTCGCCACACGCCAGCAGGATCTAAGCAAGGCCAGCAGCCGCATCGCAGAGCTGGAGAGCACGCTCGCCAAAAGCCTGGCTAACGAGGCCAAGCTGAAGGAGGAGAACGCGAGCTTCAGTGCCGCAGCCAGCCACAAGGCGCCGATCCAGGACATCGCGGCCAACATTGGTGCCGAGGTCGATGCCGCGAACCGGCGACTGCACGATGCACAACACGGCTATCGTTTTGGCAAGATCGAACTCGACCTGCGCGGCAGCGGCAGCGACGACGGTCAAATCAATGGCGTTGGCAAGTCTGGTCGACCTGAGCCGGCTCAGCGCTGGCGTTGCCCTGCCCGGAGTGAAGCTGGAACTGCTGCCAAAGCGTGAGCGCCCCATCACCAGTGACAACGTCAA
>AASF01001125.1 GCA_000168735.1 Candidatus Endoriftia persephone str. Hot96_1+Hot96_2
GCCCTTGATCCGCAGACCTTCGAGTCCCGGCTGCGCCCCGGCATCCATGTGATCGGTGACGCGTGTAGCGCCAGCCCACTGCCCAAGTCGGGCTTTGCCGCCAACTCCGAAGGCCAAGCAGTGCGCCCCTGGCGGTGGCGGCGCTGCTCAACGATCGGCCGTTGGCCAACCCCCTTCCTACGCCAATGCCCTGCTACAGTATTCGTTGGCGCCGACTGACGCGTATCTCTGTGCTCGTGGGTCTACNCCGTCTTGCCGCCCGGTGGTCAGCAGAATTCGAACAGGTGCCCCTGGCAGCGGTGGTCTATCGCGTTGCCGACGCCATGCGCCGAGTGAGCGCCGCCGGGAATGTAGAGTACGCCCACAGCTGGTACAACAACTTCACCCGGGATCTGTTTGGCGGCTAGTTGCCCAGTGATTAAATCAAATAATCTCATCGACCCTTTGCCCCTCCTGCCTCATCGCAGCCCGACCGCGGCCAGCGCGGCCCTGAGCTGCTCGATCTGGTCAGCGCTGGTCATGGGGTAGGTCTGCAGCCATCGCTGAAAGGAGAAACCGGGGCGGATCATCCGTACCTCTTCGGCCTCCCACTCCCCGCTCCCATCCTCTTCCGAGGTAACCGCGCTGGCCGCCATATAGAGGTGGGCATCCAGACTGGCCGGATTGCGTGACAGGGCCTCATGGAGATTGATTCGGGCCTGCTCAATGTCGCCGAGGAAATAGTAGGCACGGCCAAGCAGCAGGAAGTAGAGATAGCCCGCCTCCGGCCGCAGACGCATGGCCCGGCACAGCAGGGAGAGCGAGCGCTTCGGTGTCCCGAGATAGGTGTGGATGCCCCCCATCAGGGCGTAGGTGTCGGCAAAGGAGTTATCCAGCGCCACCGCCTTGCGCAGGGACTCCAGTGCCTGTTGATGTTGGCGTCGTTGGGCGTCCACATACCCCAGCACCCAATAGGTCTGCGGGGATTTCCGGATCGATATTCAGGGCGGTATCGCCATTCTCCCGGGCCCGGCTGAGGGAGGCGCCGCCATCCTCTGACCACTGATTGCGATAGTCTGCCGCATGGCTCAGGGCGAGATCGGCGTAGGCCTGTGCGAAGGCAGGGTCCTGCTCGATGGCCAGCCGGTAGAGAGCCCGTGCCTGCCGGTTGTCCTCAGCCTTGCGGGTCAGGAGATGGGCCTGGGCATCGAGAAAATAGCCGTAGGCGGCCAGATTGCGGGTATAGCGCCGGGCCAGGTGGCGGCGCTCGGCCTGACTGACGCGCAGCGACAGCTGGTCGACCACGCGGCGACTAATCTCCGACTGCATATCGAATAGCTCTCCAAGTGGGTGATCGAAATGTTCCGACCAGAGCTGACGCGCGGTTGCAGATTCGGTTAGCCGGACATGGACCAGCAACCGTCCCTGTTCATGGAACACACTCCCCGAAACCAGATAACGGGCGCGTTTTTCGTGATGCAGATCGCCGCTTCCTCCCGGGTCGTTGATCACCCAGATCTCTGACAGCCTGGAGAGATCATCGGCCAGGTCGGCGGTTATACCGCCGGCAAATCTTATCGAAACGGAATCGTCCGCTGCTGTTTTGAAAGGGAGTACGCTGATGGTCAGGGGCGCGGAGCAAGACTGGGTGACAGGTGATTCCCCTCTGTTCACAAAGCGCCGGACTAGGATTGCCTGGTTCTCCCTCGATAAAGATCAGAGCGAGTGACAGCGCCAGGATGATGACCCTGGTTTGGTCGTTGTGGCAGCCAGCTGACTCTTTTTTTGCATCTATCTGCCGGGGGCGCCTTCAAGGGCAGATTTTCGACCTGTGTAATCAATCGATAGCCATGTTTGGAGATGGTCTGGATATAACGCGGGTGTTTCGCGTCATCTCCCAGGGCCTTGCGTAACTTGATGATGACCTGGGTCAGGGCATCGTCACTGACGATCACCCCAGCCAGAGGGCCGACAGCAGTTGCTTGCGGCTGACCACCTCGTCTAATAATAGGAGACAGACCACGGTTTTCTTGTCTATCTGTCCTAATCTTTTCACAGCAATAGGGGACAGACCCCTGTTTTCTTGTCTATCCTAATCTTTT
>AASF01001124.1 GCA_000168735.1 Candidatus Endoriftia persephone str. Hot96_1+Hot96_2
TGCTGACCATGGTGCTCAACCAGGTCGGCCTGCCGGTGGAGGGGATCGCGCTGATCATCGGCGTCGACCGCCTGTCTCGACATGATGCGCACCGCCTGCAACGTCACCGGTGACGTGCGCCGTCTCCTGCATCATTGCTAAGGGTGAGGGAGCGCTGGATCAGGTATGTTTCGAGCGATCCGCATGCCGGCTCGGTGGAGACGGCGACCAGCGATCTGGCGGGTGCGGTGGCCCAGGAGAAGGCTTAAGCCAGAAGGGTAGATCCCGCAGGAGGCTAGCGCTCTTTGCTCGGTGCCTCGGCAGCGTGCTCCATCAGGTCGAGCCAATAGGGCTCCGCCTCGCAGGAACAGCAATCATGCCAGACCTCAACGCCATCGTGCATGCTCAGACTCTGCCGTGGCTGCTGCGCAGTGGGGCTGGGAAAATTTGGGGCTTGGTTGGTCTCAGGGCCGGAAGCTCGGTTGGTCATGGGGAAACTCCTCGATTATTGCGTATATCGGGTTTATAGCAGCTGGAGCGCTGGCGGCTCATCCATCGGACGATTTTGTTGTAACATGCCCTGGCATCTTTTGGCTGATCAGGACCCAACGCATGATCTCTTTTCGCACCATTCTCACCAGCTGTTTCCTGTTGTTTTCTTTCGCTCTCCAGGCCGATTTTGAAGAGGGGGAAGAGGCCAACCGGAAAGGTGATAGAGCAACCGCTTTCAAGGAGTTTCAGGCCGCCTCGCAGGCTGGTGATACCCGTGCCTACAGCAAGCTTGGCAGCATGTATCTCTATGGCCTGGGAACGGAGACGAACTACCCGATGGCCTATGTCTGGTTTGCCCTGGGTATGCAGGCGGGAGACAGATATGCCGAGCGTTTCAGAGATACGGCCGCCGCGGCCATGCCGCTGGAGCAGATCCGCCACGCAGAGGAGTTATTGAGTGAGTATCAGGCCAAACTGGGGTTGCCTGAGCCGGCATCAAAGTGAATCTGTGATCTCGGATTGATTGAACGACTCGAATGCGCCTTGCCGAGCAGACAAAAGTCGGAGTGCTCCCCGCGCTGCTGTTCAGACACCTTCTATCGGCCTGCGACCACACAGAATGGACAAGCATCTATGTCAATGACGTCCCGTGCTGAAGTGGAGTTGGCGGCGGATCTGGAATCGCGAGCGACTGGCCTGATTGGGCGAGAAAAACTTGCCAAGGATCAGGGCCTGCTGATGGTGTATCCCCATGAGAAGATCGTGAAAATCTGGATGCTGAACATGTCAATGCCCCTCGATGTGGGC
>AASF01001123.1 GCA_000168735.1 Candidatus Endoriftia persephone str. Hot96_1+Hot96_2
TTAAACGAATTCGCCCTGATCATCCGGGCGATCTCGGAGAATGTTCCGATCTTTGCCCAGGCCATAGATCAGTGTCGGTCGCAGCACCACCCATTCGATGTCATGTTTGCCGGCCCACTCGGCCAACATCGCTTCTGAGGTCCTTATCCCTTCCACAAGCCGCTGTTCTGCTGGACTCTCTGAGCGGGATTTGGTGAACAGGCTGGTGGTACTCAAGACAACGACCTTGCGCGCACCCCGAGTCTCCAGCATGGGGAGCAGCTCCGCTAGCACCCAGATCGGAGCCAGCGAGATCCAGTGGGTGATCTCCACCCCTTTCGGGTTCCAGACCAGCGAACCCGGCTGCAGGTTTGGGTTTTCGCTCTCTGGCTTGCGCCGGGAAAAGGCGGCAACCCTGCAGTTTGACGCGACCAACCTGGGAAGCAGAGCCGCCCCGACCAGACTGGTCGCGCCAATCACACCGTATATCTTATCAGCCACGCCGTTTTCCCACTTTGCAACTGGCACTGTGCAGCAGATGATAGAGCGCCGTCGCGCCAAATCTGAGCCAGACTCCCAATCCCACCAACCACATCAACACACCAGGGTACTGGTGTTTGAAAAACTTGCGGTAGAACCGAATCATGCCCCTGTGTTTATGCCAGGCAACAAAGATGGGTTTGCCTAGGCCGCAGACGCCGCGATAATGGATGATCTTTGCATCCGGTACAAACAGGATTTTCCAGCCCTTGCGGCGAAAGCGCATACACCAGTCCAGATCCTCGCAATGCAGAAAATAGCCCGCATCGAGCGGCCCGACATCTTCCAGGGCATTTCGACTGGGAACCAGCCAATGCAGGGNCGCCGGGAGATCGCCCTCGGACCTCGATCGGCTGCTCAGGCAAGGGCTGTTCGTGTAGATGGAAATCGAAAAACAGCCGCGGCCAGCGATGAGAGAGACTATACAACCCAAACGCCCGGACAAATGAGCGCCAGGGCGTCGGAACAGCGCGACGCCCTCCACCCTGCTCAGTGCCACTCGGATTCAGCAGCAAACCCCCCGACCATACCAGTATCCGTGTAGGACTTATGAGCGCTCACCAACCGGGCCACACAGCCAAGCTCCAGCAGGCAATCGGGGTTTAAAAACATCAGGTAGTCCCCACGAGCTCGCTCAAGGCCCATATTACAAGCAGCAGCAAACCCCAGGTTGGTTCGATTTCGGATCAGATGGATATGGCTTTCAGCGGGAAAACGGGCCTCCAGCAGCGCAAGACTATTATCCGAAGAGGCATTATCAACGACAATGATCTCCTCTGCCTGGTCCAGGCTCGAGGCGATGCAATCGGCCAGCATGGGGCCGGCATCATGATTCACAATGATCAGCGAGACTGG
>AASF01001122.1 GCA_000168735.1 Candidatus Endoriftia persephone str. Hot96_1+Hot96_2
GCCATCGTCCACGACCGTGCAACAGCTGGAGGCGACCTGTTCGCCAAGCCGACCGCTGAAGGCGGAGGTGCCCTTGCGATTGAAATCCCCCTCCAGACCGTGGCCCACTGCCTCGTGCAGCAACACCCCGGGCCAGCCAGGACCGAGCACCACCGGCAGGACGCCGGCCGGCGCGGCCACCGCCTCCAGGTTAACCAGCGCCTGGCGCACCGCCTCACGGGCGTAACCAAGCGCGCGCTCCTCATCCAGCAGGAACTGGAAACTAGCGCGGGCGCCGCCACCGCTGGAGCCCTGCTCGCGACGCTCGCCCTGCTCGACGATGACGTGCACATTGAGCCTGACCAACGGCCGCACGTCTGCGTTCAGGCGACCCTCGAGATCGGCCACCATCACCACGTCGTGGGCCCCCACCAGGCTGACGATCACCTGCTTGACCCGCGGATCTTGCTTCCTCGCCTCGGCATCGACCCGCCGCAGCAGATCGATCTTCTCTGCCTCGCTGAGGCTCGGCAGCGGATTGATCGGCGCATAGAGCTGCCGCGACACCGGCACACTGCTGACCTTCACCGAGCCCTCGGTGCCGCTGCGCACGATCGCCCGGGCCGCCTTGGCGGCATTAATCAGAGCCGGAAACTGCAGCTCATCGGAGTAGGCAAAGCCGGTCTTCTCTCCGCTGATGGCGCGGATGCCTGCACCCTGGGAGATGTTGTGGGCGCCCTCCTTGATCAGCCCATCCTCCAGCACCCAGGACTCCAGTCGGCTCGACTGAAAGTAGATGTCAGCGGCATCCACGCCGCTGCCTGCTCAGCTCTGCCAGCATCCGTTCGAGATCCCGCTCGGGCAGGCCGGCAGGTTCGAGGATCGACTGGTTGGCGATTTGAATCAGTTCAGACATGCTTCTCCGACGGCCTGCGACGCATCGCCGGAGGGCACTCAAGCTGTAGTGAAAGAGAGAGGTGGGGCGGCAGCTCAAACAATCTCGTCGCGACGGTGTTTGATGGTCGGAAAGCTGCGGCGGATTGTATCCTGATAGTCCCGGTCGAGCACGCAGCTCACCGAGCCGGTGCCGCGCGGCACCTGGGCCAGGATCGTGCCCCAGGGGATCGACGATCATGCTGTGGCCGTGGGTCTCGCGGCCATTCACATGGTATCCGCCCTGGGCCGCGGGCCACGACAAATGCGAGGTTTTCGATGGCGCGGGCGCGCACCAGGGTCTGCCAGTGAGCCTTGCCGGTGATCGCGGTGAAGGCGGAAGGGATGACAAATACCTCCGCCCCCAGTTCAAGCAGACGGCGGAACAGTTCGGGAAAGCGCAGATCCGTAACAGACCGGCACGCCGAGCCGGCCAAATGGGCTATCTACCACCANCGNCCGCTCACCGGCCTCAATGGTGGCCGACTCCTGATAATGCTCGTCTGCCTCCAGCAGGTCACATCAACAGGTGAA
>AASF01001121.1 GCA_000168735.1 Candidatus Endoriftia persephone str. Hot96_1+Hot96_2
ACCAGCGTAAAGCAATCATGACTTGTTTAGAGCTTCCCAGGCCGCCGTGTGCCATCGCGCAAAATCAAGGATAATGTCGGGCTATGCCCGACCTATGGCAGGTTCGCTTACCCAGCGGGCATTATAGATTCAAACACAGACACAGGCCGTTCCCCAGAGGAAACAACATGAGCAAAACCATCGAGGTTACTCTTCCTGACATCGGCGATTTCGACCAGGTCGACATCATCGAGGTGCTGGTTGCCGAGGGTGATCGGATCGAGGCGGAGGACTCCATCATCACCTTGGAGAGCGACAAAGCAACGATGGAGATCCCGGCCCCCGAATCGGGGGTCGTGATGGATCTGCTGGTCAAGGTGGGGGATAAAATCTCTGTCGGCAGCCCGATCCTCAGGCTGGAAGTGAGTGCGGCGGAGACAGCTCAGCCTAAGCCCGAGCCGAAGGGCGCGCCAGTGGCCGAGGCAGTCAAAGGGCCGGCGGATATCCAGACCGATCTGGTGGTGCTGGGCGGTGGCCCCGGCGGCTACACCGCCGCCTTCCGCGCTGCTGACTTGGGCAAGCGGGTGGTGCTGATCGAACGCTACCCCCGTCTCGGCGGGGTCTGCCTCAACGTCGGTTGCATTCCCTCCAAGGCGCTGCTGCACGCCGCCGATGTGATCAACGAGGCGGCCGAGATGGAGTCAATGGGAATCAGCTTTGGCAAGCCCGATATCGATCTCGACAAATTGCGCGCCGGCAAGGATAAGGTGGTGAAGAAGCTCACCACCGGGACTGAGTGCGTTGGCCAAGCAGCGCAAGGTGCAGGTGGTGCAGGGGGTGGGCCGATTTGAATCGCCCAATCGCATCGGTGTCGAGAGCGCTGAGGGGTGCTACCTCGATTGCCTTTAGTGATGCGATCATCGCCTGTGGCTCCAGCTCGATCAAGATTCCGGGCTTCCCTCACGAAGACCCGCGCCTGATCGACTCCACTGGCGCCCTGGCACTGAGCGATGTGCCTAAAAAGATGCTGGTGATCGGTGGCGGTATCATCGGCTTGGAGATGGCCACCGTCTACGCCACCCTCGGCAGTGAGATTGATATCGTCGAGCTGCAGCCGACGCTGATCCCCGGCTGTGATCCGGATCTGGTGCGACCGCTCACCAAGCGCATCAAGAAGCCACTACCACAGCATCATGCTGGAGACTAAGGTCACCGACGTCCAGGCGCAGAAGCAGGGGCTGAAGGTGAGCTTCGAGGGCAAAAACGCACCGGGACAAGCCGCAACTCTACGACAAGGTGCTGGTGGCGGTGGGGGCGCACTCCCAACGGCAGGTCAATTAACGCCGAGGCCGCGGGGATCAACATCGACGAGCATGGCTTCATTCCGGTGGATCAGCAGATGCGTACCAACGTCCCCAACATCTACGCCATCGGCGATGTGGTGGGACAACCGATGCTAGCCCACAAGGCGACCCATGAGGCGAAGGTGGCGGCGGAGGTGATCGCAGGTCTGCCGGCCCAGTTCGATGCCATGACCATCCCCTCTGTGGCCTACACTGATCCGGAGGTGGCCTGGATGGGGCTGACCGAGACCGAGGCCAAGGCTAAGGGCATAGAGTATGAGAAGGGTGCCTTCCCCTGGGCCGCCAGCGGTCGGGCGCTCGGCATCGGTCGTGATGAAGGCATGACCAAGCTGCTGTTTGAGCCCGGCAG
>AASF01001120.1 GCA_000168735.1 Candidatus Endoriftia persephone str. Hot96_1+Hot96_2
CCCTGATCAAAGATGTGGATCTTTTCAGCCGCGTGGTGGATGAGCTGGGCATCGATGCGCAGTTGCCGCAGACGATGCTAAGAGTCTTCGGTGAGGCGCAGGCTGCAGGGACATGGGGAAGATGACTACTCATCACTCTACGAGGCGATCAAGCCCGACTTTCAGGCTAGTCAGGATGAGGGCTGCTGACGCGGCAGCACAGCCTTTTCGATCTATTAGGTAGGATTTGATGAAACTGCTATCCAGCACAATGCCGGGTCGCTATGAGCGGCACCTGATGCGAAAACACAAGAATCCTCTGGTTCGACAAAAGTGAGCGTTCGCTTACGCCCTCTGCGTTGGAAGAGGCACAGCGCAAAGATCACGAAGAGCTGGTGAGCTTTATCGAAGAGCTGCGCAAGCTGGTGGGTGAAGCGGTCGGACTTGGTCCCCACGAACAGAGCGATGTGATCCTCGAACTGAAAGAGCGTCTCGACAAGGCCTATGAGACCGCCTGCGGTCTGGCCGATGAGCAGGGCGCCAACAAGGATGCGATCAGCAAGCTGGTGGCGGTGATTATGCAGGCGGTGTGGCGAGGTGCCGGCAATGACACCCTGGCCCATCAGGAACTGCAGCAGGAGGAAGAAGCCAGGCGGCTGCACTATGAGATGCTGGAACACCCGTTGGCGGTGGACCTGCTCTCCCCCGACTCTCTGATAGGTGAAGATGACTTGGTGCCGACTCTGCTGAGCGCTTCTGAAGAGGAGTTTCAGGTGGCTGTGACCCTGTTTGATCCGCCGCAGCTGGAGGCGATCAGCAAACACGGCCCGGGCTCTGCTGGAGCAGCGCCAGCAGGAGGGGGAATCAGTGGCACAGGCGCTTGAGCGGTTGAGCGAGCTGGAGAACTTGCTGAAACATTTCGAGAGCGAAGCAGCTTCTTAGGGAGGCTCCGAACGAATCATGGGCGGATAGCCTTGCGCTCCAAAAAACGGCCGGGAGTCATTTTTACACAAGCCACGAAGGAAGCGCTGATAAATTAATCAATTCCAGCGGCCCTCCCAGCATCAGCGATTTTTTGCGCGTTAAAAAATCGGCATTGTATGCTGGCACAACCCGACCAACCTCGACAAAACCAGCCACTTGCCACCAGCTGATCTCCAAATGCTTTAGCAAAAGTAGTTGCTGGC
>AASF01001119.1 GCA_000168735.1 Candidatus Endoriftia persephone str. Hot96_1+Hot96_2
ACGAATTCGCCCTGATCACCTTTACTGCGAATCAGGGCAAAATTCTGATTGCCGCCGGTCTGTTCGTAGATCACACCAGACAGCTCTTTCTCTGTCGCGGAGAGTTTTTTGCGGGCCGCGACCCGTTCCGCCTCCCCAGCAAGCGCTGTGTCGATCCAATTCCCGCCCTTGCGGGTCTGCAAGGCGAAGTAGGTCTGGGCAAAGGCGATCTCCTGCTTGTGCCGGATCACCGTTCTGGGCGACCAGATAGCAGGCGTAGCGGGTGAGCATGATGTCGGGAATTTCCCGCTTGCTACCGGAGCCGAGTTCAAACATTTTCCCGACATCGGCAAAATGGTCGGCGATGTCGTGGCCCGATACCTCACAGGCGGTCTTCGCTTTGGAGATGACATTGAGGAAGTTGTCCCATTTGGCGTAGCCCAGCAAGTGTTGCAGATCACGCGCCAGCCAGTATTCCACACCGTTTTCGGTCTTTTGCGCGTGGCCTTCGAAGTTCTCCGTCAAGGTGTGGATCAGATCATTTTTCATCTCTCGCCCTCTCTTCATTACTCATACGCCGCCAACCCCGATATCTCCCCGCCCCTGGGCAAGTTTCTTCAATAACGGCACCAGGTCTTCCATCAGCGCCAGTTCTTTCCGGGTGCGTTCTTTCCAGCCCAGATCTAGCGGCACCATGAGGTCACTGAGTTGTTCGCCATCGAAGATCATGCGGTCCATGATGGCATCGACAAAGGCTTGCAGGGCATGAGTTTGCATGCCGTGTTTCTTGGCGGTCTCGGCCAGTTGTTGCGCGGTCTTATCAGCCTTGAACGTTTCATAGCCCTGGCGGATTTGCAGTTCGCTTAATTTCTCGCCGGCCTTGAGGCTGTTGATGTATTCGGTAATGTCGTCGCGTTCTTCCATGAGGTTGGCGGAGGCCGAGAGCAGGTTGATGAGTTGCTCTCGGGTCATCTTCTGCTTTTCGGGCTTGGCCTCGGTGTATTTGGCGATGAGCCCCATGATGTAGTCGTAGTCGATAATGGCGGAGGAAAACAGCACAAATTCAAAATCCAGTTGCTGCACCTCGGGCAAGGCCTCGCCGCCTGTCCTTGTCCTGCCGAGCCTTGACGTCTTTGGCCAGATCCAGATAGACGCCGCGGAAGCTGCGTAGCTGGTCTTCCGGGGTGAGTGCCTCGATTTTGGCCTTGTTGTCTGGCTCCAGGTCGGTGTACTGGTCGAGCTGGGTTTTGAACTTTTGCACCTCCTTGAAGCGGTTGATGAACTCGGCGCTGGCGGTATCGGCCTTGAGGTTGGGCACCTCTTCGGGCCTGGCGCTCAAGCCCTGGGACTGCATGAAGGTGTCCAGTTCCTTGACGGCCTGTTCCAGCTTGCCGATGACCACCAGCGCCGGGTCCACCAGCCAGATTTCCCGGGCGCGGCTGGTCTCTTCGCCGGAGAAGAGGGCGATGGCGTCGTTGACCGCCTCTTGCTGGTGGCGGAAGTCGAGGACATTGCCGTAGGGCTTGGTGTCGTTGAGTACGCGGTTGGTGCGGGAGAAGGCCTGGATGAGGCCGTGGTATTTGAGGTTCTTGTCCACATAGAGGGTGTTGAGGTATTGGGAGTCGAAGCCGGTGAGCAGCATGTCCACCACGATGGTCAGGTCGATCTTGTTTTTGTGCGGGTAGTCCTGGTTGTTGTATTTGTGGTCCTTGATGCGCTGCTNGCACATCCTGATTTAGTAGCCATCGAACTTCGTTGATACTGNTGATTGGGTTTCCATACTGGCGGTTGTAGTCGGCGATGATGGCCTTGAGGGCGGCTCTCTTTTGGTCCGGCTCCTGCTCGTTATCGGCCTTTTCCTGGGGCAGGTCTTCCTGTAGTTGTTTGACATCCTTGTTACCGTCGGCGGGCGGTGAGAAGACGCAGGCGATGTTCAGCGGCTGGAAGCTGTCATCTTCCGCCCGGCGCTAAGGG
>AASF01001118.1 GCA_000168735.1 Candidatus Endoriftia persephone str. Hot96_1+Hot96_2
ACATGCGGCAGCGATTCGGTGATGCCAGCGGGATGGTCGCCGAGGCCCGTGCCGAGGTGCTGGCCGCCTGCATCAAAGCAGCCGAGGGCCAACCCGGACTCTACTCGCTGACGGTGCCCACCGGCGGCGGTAAGACCCTCGCATCCCTCGCCTTCGCGCTACGCCACGCCGCGTGCAACGGACTTGGTCGGGTGATCTACGCCATCCCATTCACCAGCATCATCGAACAGAATGCCGAGACCTTCCGGGAAGTCTTTGAGGCATTCGACGCCGACTTGGATGAACTGATCCTCGAGCACCACTCCAACTTCGATCCCGACAGGGAGACCGTCCGTTCCCGTCTGGCCAGTGAGAACTGGGATGCGCCGCTGGTCGTTACCACCAATGTGCAGCTGTTCGAGTCGCTGTTCGCCAACCGCACCTCCCGTTGCCGCAAGCTCCACCGCATCGCCGGTTCGGTGATCATCCTCGACGAGGTGCAGACCCTGCCGGTGACCCTGCTCGAACCCTGCCTCAAGGCGCTGCGGCTGTTGGTGGAGCAGTACGGCTGCACCGTGGTGCTCTGGCACCGCCACCCAGCCAGCCATCGAATACCGGGATGAGTTCAAGATCGGCCTGCCCAAGGGCGACGCCGATCATCGCCGACGCCCCGGCCCTCTATCGGCGGTTGAAGCGTGTCGAGGTGCGGGATGCCGGCACTCTCGATTGTGTCCAACTCGCCGAACGCATGCTGAAGAGCGAGCAAGCGCTCGCCCATTGTCAGTACCCGCAAGCACGCCGCCGATCTCTATAGCGCATTGAGGGGGATGGCGGATACGGAGGGCTGCTTTCATCTCAGCGCGGCGATGACCCCCAACCACCGTATTGCCCGGCTCGATACCATCCGTCAATGCCTGAAGGAGGGGAGACCTTGCCGGGGTGGTCGCCACCCAGCTGGATCGAGGCCGGGGTGGATGTGGACTTCCCGGTGGTTTGGCGTTCCGCTGGCCGGTCTCGACTCCATCGCCCAGGCCGCCGGACGCTGCAACCCCGGGGAAGGGCAAACGGGAAGGTGCTATCACCTGGGTCTTCCATCCAGATAAGAGTGA
>AASF01001117.1 GCA_000168735.1 Candidatus Endoriftia persephone str. Hot96_1+Hot96_2
CTTGATCATCCCCTCTTGGGGTGGCGCGGTGAACGGCATGATGACGCTCTCCGGTGCATGGGACAAGCTGCGTACTGACTATGTCCTACGCTTTCTGATTATGTCCCTGGCCTTCTACGCCATGTCGACCTTCGAAGGTCCGGTCATGTCGATTAAGACCGTCAACGCGCTCTCCCACTACACTGACTGGACCGTTGGTCATGTACACTCCGGTGCGCTGGGTTGGGTTGCTATGGTTGGTATTGGCGCGATCTATCACATGATGACACGTACCTTTCATACCGAGATGTGGTCTGAGAAGCTGATCAACGCTCACTTCTGGACCGCCACCATCGGTACCGTGGTCTACGTCGTTGCTATGTGGGTATCCGGCATCATGCAGGGCCTGATGTGGCGTGCCTATGATGACTACGGCACTCTGGCCTACACCTTTGCTGAGTCTGTTGAAGCCATGCACCCTTACTACGCGATGCGCGCAGTCGGCGGCATGATCTTCTTGCTTGGCGCGGTGCTCATGCTCGTCAATATATTGATGACCCGTTAGCAAGGCTTCCCGGCGAAGGGAGCATCCAGGCCGCGCCGTTACCGCCGCTGTTTAATTAAGGGGAGATACGGTTAAAAAAATGGGCAAACAACAATGAAGCTGTTGGCATGCAGGAAAAGATGGAGAAAAACATCTGGGGTCTCCTGATCGTGCTGGCTATTGCGCTCTCTGTGGGCGGTATTGTGGAGATCGTTCCGCTCTTCACTATGAGTAGCACCTTTGAGCATAACAAGTTCCCGGAGATCGTCTGGCAGCGTCAGGCAGGGCAGACCCTGGCTGACCACAAGGCTGGTGACGGCATTCGTCCCTATAACTGCGCTGGAACTGGCAGGCCGGGACATCTACCAAAGGGAAGGGTGTTATCTCTGCCACTCACAGATGATCCGTCCGTTCCGTGACGAGA
>AASF01001116.1 GCA_000168735.1 Candidatus Endoriftia persephone str. Hot96_1+Hot96_2
CCTTAAAGGTGTGATCGGCGGCAAACTGATGCCCGATCTCATGGGCAACAAAGTCGATAAAAAAAGACTCGCCGCTCGGATTCCGCCTGCCACTCACCCCCTTCGCCTTCTGATGGGGCGAACAAGCGCTCGGCACCACCGCGATACCGCCCCCATAGGTACTGAAGACATGCCCGATATCATAGTTGTCGCTGCCGATCACCCGGTCCAGATTAGCCTGATTCTGGCCCAGCATGTCGAAGGCGCTGCTGTTGTCGTAGGGATCACTGGCAGAATCGGTATAGATGATGCGGTCGTTATCTGCCACCAGCTGGAACTGGATCGCTAGATCCCGCCCATAGATCTGGTTGACCCGGTTGATCGCCGTGACGATCGCTGATAGCGCCGCCTCAACAGTGCCACCCATCGCCTGGGTATACTCTCCGGTAGCCGCTACTGCCAAACGATAGAGACGCCGTCCCTCGCCACTGCGTAGCGCCAGGCCATCGAGCGCTGCGGAGTGACCTGCCGGGTCATCCTGATAATGCACCTCATGCACAGCACAGAGCGTCCGCTCATCGGCCTCACCACCCCGCCCCGCCAACAGCAGATCCCGCTTGTAGTAAGCTCGGTAGCCGCCACTGATATCAGGGTCGATAAACAGAGTACCAGCCGTCATGTTGATCATGGCGTGAAAACCATCCGGGGTCAGATCGAGCCGGCCAGTCGCCGCTGGATCATCCAACCCCGTGACGGAGAAAGTGCGAATGTCGGGATAACGTCGCGCCAGCTCCGGCGCCATAACTGGCGACTCCATGACGCTAAAACGACTGCTGCGGCCATCGGGCAGGGGCAGTGACAACTCCACCCCCTGGCGAGCAAGGAGCTCTTGCGGCGCCGCAGCGAGACGCTGTTGCAGGGCAGCATGGTCAGCTTGAAGGCGACGATAGTAGAGCACCTCATCTACTGTCCGTCGGCCTGCCAAGTCTTCTCTCGGCAGATCCTCCCAAACCGACCCAACAGAGGCCCATGAAACCGGTGTGCTCATCAGCAGCACCGCCCCAACCACAACCCTGAGTCCCAGCCACATATTGTGCTCTCCACCACGGCTGACAGAAACCGACCCAATGGCCTGTTGCGGCCGCGCCCGGCAGAGAGGTGTTTATCTATCTCAAAGGGGCCTGGATCCTGATCGAGTCAGTAGTGATTTGCTGAAAGCCGGGCGACCAAGAGTGACCACTTCTTGACTATCAGCAAATAACCGACTCGCACAGCTAGTATCGGTTACAGGCCCGAGAGCTTTAGAGCCCAGAAGAATTCTGAAAGAGAGCCCGTGCCTGGCCGATTAATACCAAGCGCAGGAACTGAAGAGAGAATGAAGAGAACATCGGACAAGTTCACGGCGCTGCCCGCCTCAGGGAGCGCACAGGCAAAGCTCGGCACTCCCCCAGGCAACAAGCCATTTATTAGGAACCGAAGCGCAGCGGCAGGCACCGCCTCGAGGTACGCGACAAGCCGATCAGAGAGAACAGCAGGGGCAGCCAGAGCAGTGAGCCACCGCCACCGCTATCACTATCGCTACTACTACCACCACTGCCCAGATTGGTACCGGCATCATTGAACACCGTGCCGTGCTCCAAGCTACCGCCATCAATCGCTTTGCAGTTGGTCGCCACGGCAGCACCAAGGCTACTCTCTACTGAAATATCGCTATCGGAGAGATCGAAGAAGATGTTGTCGCTGCAGTAGAGCCGGACCCGGGCGCGAGCGATATTACGTTGCGGCAGCGTCACCGTGGCGTTGCCAATACTGTTGAGAAAGCCACTGCCCAGATCAAGATCGACATCGTCACTGGCATCACAAT
>AASF01001115.1 GCA_000168735.1 Candidatus Endoriftia persephone str. Hot96_1+Hot96_2
CCCTTGATCATCCTGCCGGGCTCCAAGAGCGTGTGCCAGGATCTCGCCTGGTTGCGCGAGCAGGGGGTGGGAAGCGGCAATCCAGCGTCATCTGCGTTATGGCGGCAGACTGATCGGTATCTGCGGCGGCTTTCAGATGTTGGGCAGAGCGATACACGACCCAGCAGGTCTCGAAGGTGATCCAGGCAGCAGCGACGGGCTTGGGCTTACTCAATCTGGAGACAACACTGGAGCCGGAAAAACAGCTACGCAATGTGCGCGGCAGACTCGCCATCAACGACGCGCAGGGATGCACAAGTGTCACGGGGTGGCATGATGCCGGGAGCGACTGAGGCAGAGATAAGCGGCTACGAGATCCATGCCGGCGTCACCCGCGGCCCGGCTCTTGACCGACCGGCGCTGCAGCTCAGCCAGTGTCCGGATGGGGCGATCAGCGACGATGGGCTGATCCTCGGCAGCTACCTGCACGGCCTGTTCGAATCGCCCTCCGCCTGTACCGCGCTGCTCGGTTGGGCCGGACTGAGCGATGCACAACCAGAGGATTACCTGGCACTGAGTGAGGCAGCCATTGAGCGGCTGGCCGATGCGGTGGAACAACACTTGGATACCGCCCGGCTACTGTCATTGCTTGAACTGAAGGCGGTATCGACATGATGAACGCCAAGACCCTGATCCCTCGGTGGCGTCCGCTCCGGCAAGAGCCGGCTGGCCGAACGCCTCGCACGTGATAGTCAACAG
>AASF01001114.1 GCA_000168735.1 Candidatus Endoriftia persephone str. Hot96_1+Hot96_2
TCCTTGATCACGGCTGATGCCGTTGCCATCCATCCACTCCGCGTAGTGGACCAAAGTCGGTCCCTACAGTACCTGGCCGGACGGCCGTCACCGCCCAGCAGCTTCAGTGTTGTAGGCGATGTTGCCGGCACAGCCACCAAACTCACGGCGCATATCGGGCACCAGAAAGGAGACATTGAGGATGTGTACCTGCTCCGGCAGGATGTGGTTCTTGAAGTGGTCATGGAAGACCATGATGGTGTCGAAGGCGAACGAGCCGCAGATCAGTGCAGACATAGAATTTCCCTGGNTTTGGGTGCAGGGGGCTGGCCCCTGCCCGAACNGAANCCCTNNGCCGACAAAAAAAGACTGGTGAGTTACGGAGATAGGGGCTGGGCCACGGCCGCCATCTGGAGTCGATTAAAATCACGGATAGTGTCGGGCACGGCCCGACCTATGCGTCTGCCATATTTAAATGCCGGATAATCCATAGCAGCAGAGGGGGCCCCGTTTCACACCCCGCCCGGACGCCAAGCCAGATCCAGCTCGCGGGCCGCGCGCACATCATCGAGGCGTCGCACCGGCAGCGAAATAGGGGGCCTGCTTGAGCCGCTGCGCATCCGGCTCCGCCTCCTGCTGAATCTGCTTCAGCACCTCGACGAAGTGATCCAGCTCCTCGCGGGTCTCGGTCTCGGTGGGCTCGATCAGCAGACACTCGGGCACCAGCAGCGGGAAGTAGGTGGTGGGGGCATGCACACCAAAGTCGAGCATGCGCTTGGCAAAATCCATTGCATTCACCCCCTGCTCTTTCGCCTGGCGCCTGAGAGTGAGGATAACTC
>AASF01001113.1 GCA_000168735.1 Candidatus Endoriftia persephone str. Hot96_1+Hot96_2
GCCTCAGCAGTCATGAACAAGCAGCTCAAAACCGAGACTGCCGAGCGTGCCGACTCACTGCTGCGGGCCTTCAACGCCGGACTGGAGTCGGTGAGACACACAGCACTGCCCGCACCTACCGGCCAGCAGCCGCCGGCTGAGCCGTCCCATCTGCCGGCAGCGGTGCGTCACCTGCAGGCCAGCGGTGACCGCTACGACAGTCTGCCACGTTTCTGGGACCAGGCCGGCATCCTCTACCGGCAGGGCGAGCAGGCGCAGCTGACCCCCGACCCCTATCTCGCCAGCGGTGTGATCCCGCCGCTCTCCGCCACCTTTAACGACCATAGCGGCAGCCGCACCCTGCTGCCGGTATTTGACCCAGCCGCCTGCACCGCCTGTGGCGACTGCTGGAGCAACTGCCCAGACAGCGCCATCGGCAGCACCGCCATCAGCCCCACCGCGCTGATCAACGCCGGCATTGGCATCAGCGGCGCAGATGCGCTGCGGCCGATGGCCTCCAAACTCGGCGCCCGGCATCAGTGCCCGCGGGCCGCAAGGGGCGAGTTCAGCGGGCGATAGTGCGCAGCAGCTGATCCACGAGGCCTTCGACTGGCTACAGCAGAAGGCGCCGCTGGCGGAGGAGCGCCGCGAGGCGGCAGAAAGCGCCCTTGCGCGAGTCGAAGCGGCTCTCGGCAGCCTGCCCCTGGCGATCACCGAGACGCTGTTTCACCAGGGGCGAGAAGCTGAAAAAGGATGGCGGCGAGCTGCTCACCCTTACTATCAATCCCGAGGGCCTGCAAGGGCCTGCGGCCTCTGCATCGCAGTGTGCGAGCCCCAGGCGCTCACCCCGCAGCCCCAGGACCAGCAACGGCTCGCCAGCGCACAACAGCAGTGGCAGGCCTGGGAGCAGCTCCCCGACACCCCCTCTGAAACCATCGAGCGTGTTGCCGGTGAGGCCGAACCCGGCCCGATGGGCGCGCAGCAACTCTCCCCGCTATGCACTGTTGGCGCTGGCCAGCGGCGATACCGCCGAGGCGGGCTCGGGAGAGAAGATCGCGCTGCGGCAGATCCTCGGTACCACCGAGTTTCGTATGCAGCCGCTGCTGCATCGCTTCGCCGGTGAAACTGGAACAGCTGCAGAGCCGGATCAGCGGACTGATCCGCGAGACCCTGGTGGATGCGCTGCCTAGCGCGGATCTCGACGCCCTCTCCAAGCGACTCGAGCAGCTGCAGAGCCGCAGTGTCGAGATCTCAGAGCTGATCGACCACACCAACGACCAGCTCGAGAGCAGCGGCGTGGATGCAGTGCGCCTGGCCCGGCTGACCCGGCTGGCGCAAAAAACTCAGCCAACACCACTGGCAGCTGGTGCAGGGCCCACAGGGGCTGGGCCGCGCCCGTTACGGCATCGCCCTTGCCCCCGGCAGCATCAGCGAATGGGCGGCTACTTTTCCGCTCAACCCGTTCCAGGTGCCGGTCAGCCTCGGCCTGCCGGGCGCCACCAGCGAACTCGCCATGGGGCTGCTGCAGGGGCAGCTGGCGACGGCCCTGCAGACCCTGCGCCTAGTGCATCAGGCCAAACAGGAGCTGGGCGAGGCGGGACGCAACCCAATCGCGCCACAGCAGCTCACATGGGACAACCTGAGCGCGGAGGAGCGCGCGCTCTGTCCGCCGCTGCTTTTGATCGGCAGCGAGGAGGCGCTTGGCGGCGAGGAGTTCTCGCAGATCGCCAGCCAGCTCAACTCCGGCCTGCCGATCAAGGTGATCCTGCTGGCGGAGCTCGACGGCGGGCTCGATCAGATCGAGCAGCAGGGCAAGCCACTTGCGGCCAGTCACGACGCCCGCACCAATCTCGGCCTGATGGCACTCGCCCAGCGCAGCGCCTTCGTCGCCCAGTGCAGCATCGCCGATCCCTCGCATCTGCATCGCAGTCTGCGCAGCGCGCTCGACTTCAGCGGCCCGGCACTGATGCGTCTGCACGCTCCAAGCCCGCTGCGCCACGGCTTTGCCAGCGATCGCACCCTGGAGCAGGCGCGACTGGCGGTGCGCAGCCGCAGTTTCCCCTTGTTCAGCTACGATCCTCGTGGCGAAGGCGTATTCGGCAGCCGCCTCGATCTGCAGGGCAATCCGGCCCGCGGTGCGCTGCTACACAACAGCGATGATGGCCAGCCGCTCACCCCGGCCCACTGGGCTCTCACCGAGCAACGCTTTGCCAGCCGCTTCCGAGCGCTGGCGGATAACGATCCTGCCCCCACCACGTTGCTCGACTGGCTCGAACTCGAGCCAGCGGCGCGACAGAAGAAGACACCGATCCTCTCGGTCACTCAGGGCAAAGGGGATGCTATGGTGTTGCGGGTCGATCCTGAACTGGCGCAGATGGCCGCTGACCGGCTGCATATCTGGCGCACCCTGCAGGAGTTAGCTGGCATCGTCACCCCGTTCACCGCGCGGGTCG
>AASF01001112.1 GCA_000168735.1 Candidatus Endoriftia persephone str. Hot96_1+Hot96_2
TAAACGAATCGCCCTTGATCCCTTGCGGTTTCAACACGCTTGATGAGCAGTGCGGCATATTTTTCCTCGGCCACGGGGTACTGCTCGGGATATTCCTGTTGCAACTGCTGTAACTCGGCATCGAGTGCGCGAAGTTTGTTGGGTGGCCGTTTCTTCAGCTGCCTGGCCAACCTTTTTAAACCGCGGTCTTGCGCTGGAAATCTCTCAGCTTTGTCGGTAAGTTCCGGCATTTCTTTGGGCAATCTCCAGACCGTGGCGAACCAGTTTGATGGCCGCGGTAAAGTCATCTCTCTTGGCCCGTCTCTGTGCCAGACGGAGATAGGCCTTGCCAATGGCCTCGGGCCCGGTGACCTGAAGGAAAGGGTCATTTGCCGGTAACTCCTGCTGCAACTCCTGCAATGTCTTGTGGGCCTGGGTAACGTCATTTGCCTTGGCCTGGGTGAGCAGGGACTGTTTGGTGCCCTCTACTCGAGCCAGCTGGATGCGTTCCCTGTTCTCCCGCTCCCAGGCTGACTCCGCCTTGGTCAGCGCCAAGTGTTCCGCCTTGAAACGATCCGCCATGGCCGGGGCAAAGCGTTCGCTCTGGCTCAGCAGGGTGCCGGCTCTTGTGAACTGGCCCGCATCACGCTCCTTTCCGGCCTGCTGTAGGTAGAGCCGGGCGATCTCATTCTTCTGTTTGCCGAGCCAGGGGTCATCCGCCGTAATCAGGTTTTGAAGACCTTTCAGCGCCGTCTCCAGTTCCTGTTCCCAGGAGGCGGTGAACCGTGCTCCAGCGGTCAACCGTTCGATGCCCCGTTT
>AASF01001111.1 GCA_000168735.1 Candidatus Endoriftia persephone str. Hot96_1+Hot96_2
GAATTGAATTAGCGGCGCGAATCGCCCTTGATCCACAGGCGCCGGCCATCGGCGCTGACCAGCTGATAGGGTTTGCGCTCGAACCAGGAGCGACTGTCTGTTTGAGCTGCTTCGTTCTCTTGGATGAGTTGTTGCAGGTAGCTGGGGGCGACGATGCTGGAGAGGGAGAGTTCTCCACTCTGGAACTCTTCTGCGGTATAGCCTAACAGAGGTTCAACGTTGCTCGAGATGTAGTCGATGGGCCAGCCGAATTCGTTGCGCCAGTGGATGACGACGGTGGGGCCACCGATAAACAGGTCGCGCTCGTCGGCGATCTCCTGGTTGAGGTGCTGGATCTGCAGCTCCGAGAGTCTGCGTTTTTCTCGGTTGAAGGTGAGGAATATCAGGACCGCGCCCAGTATCAGAAAAAACAGCCCAAGCAGGGGATATTGATGCGCCATCTCCTGGTCGATCTGGGTCTCGAGCAGCGATTCAGGAATCTGCAGTATCAGTACAAACTCGCAGTTTTGGCAGCCGCTGGAGAGGCTTGACTGGCTGTTGGGGAGACGCATGCGGAGATTGGACAATATCGGCCCTACTGTCGGTCGCGGCTGCTAGGCGATGCCGCAGCTGTGTGATCTGCGACCAGATGAGAGGATGATCTTGTGCAAAAACCGACTTGGGGTGAGTCGGGGAACATGAAGTTCCACTCCTGCAATTTGTTCGGGCTGAGCAGATACCGACCTTCACTGTTGAGCAGATAGGTTCTGGCCGGGTAGTCGCGGGTCAGGGCCAGAAAATCGTTGAGCAGATGGCGTCCCAGATAGTTGAGGATGACGATACCCCGTTTATTGCTCTGGGCGTCGCTCACCGGACTGGC
>AASF01001110.1 GCA_000168735.1 Candidatus Endoriftia persephone str. Hot96_1+Hot96_2
CCTTAGCTTGAGCTGGCCTACAACCGCTACAAGGAGCTGGCCTTTCTGCGCCAGTCGCTGAAGCGCAACTTCTCGCTGACGCTGCTGCTGGTGCTGGTGTTTGCGATGCTGGCGGCGGTCTGGATGGCGTTCTTCTCGGCGCGCCGCATGGTGGCTCCGATCGCCAACATCGCTGAGGGCACCCGCGCGGTGGCAGAGGGCAACTACGACCGCCAGCTGCCGGTGCCGCGGCTCGCCGACGAGCTGGCGTTTCTGGTCACCTCCTTCAACACCATGACCCGGCGCATCGCCAAGGCGATGGACCTGGCGGAGCGTAGCCAGCGCGAGGTGGAGGGGCAGCGCGCCTATCTGGAAACGGTGCTTGGGCGGCTCTCTTCCGGGGTGGTGACGGTGGATGCGGAGTGTCATCTGCGTACTGCGAATGCGGCTGCCGGCAAGATTCTTGGCGTCAGTTTTACCCGTTTTCAGGGACAGCCGTTGCAGGCCTTCGCCCAAGAGTCGAGTGCGCTGCGTCAGTTTGTCGATAGCCTGCAGAGCCCGCTGCAGGATATGGAGGAGGAGTGGCAGGGCGAGGTGACCCTCTACGGCGGTGAGGGACGCAAGGTACTGATCTGTCGTACCTTACCGTTTTCCCAGCCCGACGGGCGCAAGGGGCATGTGATCCTGTTCGACGATGTGACCATGCTGATCCGCGCCCAGCGGGATGCGGCCTGGGGTGAGGTGGCGCGGCGTCTCGCTCACGAGATCAAAAACCCGCTGACGCCGATCCAGCTCTCCGCTGAGCGGCTGCGCCACAAATATCTACGCAGCATGCCGGCGCAGGATGCCAGGGTGTTGGATCGGGCCACCCACACCATCGTGCAGCAGGTGGAGGCGATGAAGGAGATGGTCAACGCCTTCTCCGACTATGCCCGTCCGCCGAAGATGGAGACCAAGCCGGTGCGTATCGATGCATTGGTGGAGGAAGTGGCGGAGCTCTATCGGGCGGATGGCGGCGAG
>AASF01001109.1 GCA_000168735.1 Candidatus Endoriftia persephone str. Hot96_1+Hot96_2
GATCCTTTGCGTCATGTCTTGCATATCTGTATTAACGGTGTTTCTGAGCGCATCTTTAAGAAGATTGGCCGGCAGAGGTAGTTTGACCCGCAGGGGTTGCCGCCATCTTCTGAGGTTTTCTGCGGGTCTTGGCAGACGCTCCGGTCAGTCGCTTATGGGATAAAACCCAGCAAATTACTTGGTAACTTTTTCCGATAATGGTGTAGAATCTGCCGCCATCCCAATTTCTTTGAATAGTCCGGGCGCTCTGGTCGCTCGGTGGTAGGAGTAACAGCGATGTCAGAAGTGACGCAAGATCAGATCAACGAGGCGATCAAGGGTTATCTTGAGCCCCACCTGAACAAAGACCTAGTGAGCGCCAAGGCGGTGAAGAGCATCGCTGTGGATGGCGACAAGGTCAAGATCTCCGTGGAGCTGGGCTTCCCGGCGAAGGGGTGTGTCGGTGATATCGAAACCGCTGTGAAGGCACAGGTTGAGGCGCTGGAGGGCGTTGCCACCGCCGAGGTCGAGGTGACCTGGAAGGTGGTGGCCCACTCGGTGCAGAAGGCGCTGAAACCGATCGACAACATCAAGAACATCATCGCCGTTGCCTCTGGCAAAGGCGGTGTCGGCAAGTCCACCACCGCCGTTAACCTGGCGCTGGCGCTGGTCGAAGAGGGCGCCACGGTGGGTGTGCTCGATCGCCGACATCTATGGTCCCTCCCAGCCGCGCATGCTGGGTATCGAGGGTAAGCCGGATTCCAAGGACGGCAAGAGCCTGGAGCCGATGACCGGTCACGGCGTGCAGGCGATGTCGATCGGTTTCCTAATCGACGAGGAGACGCCGATGATCTGGCGCGGCCCGATGGTCACCCAGGCGCTGGAGCAGCTGCTCAACGATACCAATTGGGACGCCCTTGACTACCTGGTGATCGATCTGCCCCCGGGCACCGGTGACACCCAGCTGACCCTGGCGCAGAAGGTACCGGTCTCCGGCGCGGTGATCGTTACCACCCCCCAGGATATCGCCCTACTCGACGCCCGCAAGGGTCTGAAGATGTTCGAGAAGGTGGAGGTGCCTGTGCTTGGCATCGTGGAGAACATGAGCACCCACATCTGCTCAAAGTGCGGCCACGAGGAGCACATCTTCGGCGAAGGCGGCGGCCAGAGCATGTCGGATCAGTACCACGTGGATCTGCTAGGTGCGCTGCCGCTGGATACCCGCATCCGTGCCGAGACCGACAGCGGCCAGCCCACTGTGGTGGCCGATCCCGAGGCGCGCATCTCCCAGATCTACCGCGAGATCGCCCGCAAGACGGCGGCCAAGCTCTCGCTGCAGGCCAAGGACTATGCGGCCAAGTTCCCCAACATCGTGATTCAAAATAACTAAGGTTGTTCGAAAAGCCCCCCGCGCAATGCGGGGGTTTTAGTTGAGGGGCTTCTTACATGGCCTCGTACCTTGGGTCCAGCATCCGTAGGTTTCCCAGAACTCCAAGCGCGGTTCGTCCGAAGACTGTTTCTCGTAAGCCACTGCGAACGGCTTGGTGCTGAGCTCCTTGCGTTTGAACAGACCAATATCCCCTATTTCCTTCCCTCGGAAACCAGAGGATGGGGAGGGTGCGACGTTTTGCGTAAGTCTGCCCTTGTGGCAAAGCGAACCTGAAGCTAAAAACAAATAGGTGGAAGATTCTGAGGTGACAGGTCGCCGGGAGCTGAGATCTCTACGCACTCGTCCTGTCGTCCCTATGGAATGAGCAAGTTCAGCGGCGCGAGGAACAAGCGTTCATTGGAGAACCTTGTTGGGCTACTCCCTGACGTTCACCACCCGATAGGGTCCATGGATGACGTCGTTGTGTTCCGCCGCGATCAGGCGCAGCAGGATCGGCTGGCTTAGCTCCTGGCCTCGGGCGACCAGCATGGTGCCGGCTTGGGTGCGGATATTCTGATCCAGAATCATGCCAGAGTGCAGCTTGGCCAGGGGCAGATGCATGATCTCCACCTGCTTGTTGCTGCCCTCACCGGCGGCCAGGGCCTCTACCAGGGCCGGTGCGTAGCGGGTGGGCTCGTCTTTTAGCTCGGTCAGGGACTGATCCTCATCCATACCAGCAGTGATCCGTTTGTCATAGGCAATGGCGACCTTCAGCAGATGGC
>AASF01001108.1 GCA_000168735.1 Candidatus Endoriftia persephone str. Hot96_1+Hot96_2
GGCGCGAATCGCCCTTGATCAGTAGTGATTTTTTCTCAACTCCAGAGCTGGCGCAGCGCCTCGATCTGCTTCGACACCTGATTGAAGACAGCGAGTTGCTGCCTGTCGTGCGGGGTGCAGCCGGTGTTGGTAAAAGCGCCATCGTTGCCCCAGCTGGCGTAAGCAAGCTCCGGAGTCCTGGCAGGTTTGCCTCGTCGATGCGACGCCCCTGACTCAGCCTGATGTGGTGATCTCGACGATCTGCCGTTGCTTCGGCATTGCGCAGGAGGAGCAGTGGTCAAAGGCGCTGAGCAAGCACTTTCAGATGCTACGCGCTCAGGGCGTGACGCCAGTGATCCTTGTTGACGATGCTCACGAGCTTCCCCACTCTGCGATCATCACCTTGATGCGAATCTTTGAGAAGCAGATTGACGGCCGCCCTCAGGCCAGTCTCGTCCTGTTTGGTAATCCACAGGTCGATACGATACTGACAGCCGCGCCAATTCGGGCAATGGCGACCGACAAACTTCATGTAATTGATCTGCCGGTGATTTCTCTGGAGCATGTCCGCGCCTTCATGGAGTTTATTATCCGTGCCGAGGAGTTGCCGGCACGGCTAGGGTTGAATAACGCACTGCTTGAGCGAATCCACCGGGAGACGGGGGGCAGGCCCCGGCGCTCTTGCTTCCTCGATTCTGGATGCGCTCGGGGAGGCAGAAGAGGGCGCGGCTTCGTCTAAGGCTAGCAATATGGCGGT
>AASF01001107.1 GCA_000168735.1 Candidatus Endoriftia persephone str. Hot96_1+Hot96_2
TTGATCATGGGAAGTTAGTCCCGCCAAAAACGCCAATAGCAACGAACTAGCCTCGCCAGAGTGACCCACTCCTCGCATGTTTTGCGTCATTTGCGGATAAAATTTTGGATGATTATTAAGGAATCATGCGGTCCTGGGGATTGATTGGGCGTTTTGCCAAATTCTGGAGGGCCGCATCATCGCGGATTGATCTGGCACCCGTTCCCAATGTCAGATTGGCGCACCAGTCCTCTCCTACCACCATCGACTGAGGCATACCCACGATTGTTGCAAAGAAGACTGACCAATCGGTGGCGCCGGGCAGGATTGATTCGGCGGCGAACTCGGCCCGACCCTTAACTGATTCAGCAGCAATCCGGTTGCGCTCGCCCCAGCCGACCAGATAGTCCTCACAAACAGGCTCTTCTGCCGCCGGTTTGCCAGCGAAAGCGATATCCATATCGATGTCGTCGTAGTGTTTCATGAGAGCGGCCTCAAACAGCATCGCTAGATCCTCATATTGGGTGTAGTAGCTATAGAGGTGGTTGGCGCCATCATTCTGTAGTAAGGCGCCGGCGTAGTCGGCCTCCATCTGCTGTTGTGTCTGGTCGGCGGTCTGTCCGTCATAGAGTACGCTGGCGATACTATCCAGCTCCTGTGACACTAACGGCTGTTGGCGATAGAGACGATTGGAGAGCCAGTCGTTCTCAACACTGCGGATCGTCTCATAGACCGAGATGCTGGGATTGAGGCTGGCGATCCGGTCCGGCGGGGCGAAGTCGGCGGCGTGGGCCAGTTCATGGTAGAGCAGACGCGATAGTGGCAGTCTGATGTCGTCCAGGGTGCGCTCTTCTGTGCCATTCAGGTCATAGCTCTCGTAGGCATAGCTACTGCCGCTGACATAACGCC
>AASF01001106.1 GCA_000168735.1 Candidatus Endoriftia persephone str. Hot96_1+Hot96_2
GATCAAGTTTGCCACCATCCTGCTGCTGGGGCCGCCGGGTGGTGGCAGGGAGCCTGTTCGAGGTGATCCTCAATGGCATGGGCGATGTTTAACCACGGGCAATGTGAAGCTACCTGAGGCGCTCGACCGCACCCTGCGGAGCCTGCTGGTGACCCCCGACATGCACCGGGTTCCACACATTCGGTGGAAGAAACGATGAGGGCCAACTCCAACTTCGGCTTCAACCTCTCGATCTGGGACCGGCTGTTTGGCACCTATCGGCAGCAGCCACGGGCGGGGCATGAGGGGATGAGCATCGGCATCCACCACTTCCGTAACGCGCAGCAGGTGGATCGGCTGCCAGGCATGCTGCTGCTGCCCTTTATCGGGCAGATCAGCGGCTATGCCATCAACCGCCGCCAGTGGCAGGACAAGGAGAGTTAGCGCCTGTCGTCCTCTTTCTACTCGCTCGCCTGGCGGGTTGAGACTCATCATTGCGCTGCGCATGCAAGTGTGCTGAATTGTTGCGCCACTGGCGGCACGGAGCTATTCGCTGACGCCAGTTCGATTGATTACGACAGGAACACAAAGCTATGAGGATCTCGCTGAAGCCTGGCTTCGCGCTGCTGCTGGGGCTTAATCTCGCTGCAAATCTCCAGGCCGATCCGCTGCAGCAGGCGCTGCAGGAGCAGCGGCGTGCCGACCAAGAGGCGATCACATCGCAGCAGCGTGTCGAGCAGCTGGACGATGAGGCGCGGCATTTGCTCGAGCAGTGGCGCCAGGCGTCGGCGGAGCTGGAGCGGGTTGAGAGCTA
>AASF01001105.1 GCA_000168735.1 Candidatus Endoriftia persephone str. Hot96_1+Hot96_2
GATCAATGTTGAGATCATTGACGAAGTGGGTATAGACGATACCTGGCGCCAACTCAAACAGCCAGTGCTTCGACCCGCTTGGTGATATCGAGCAGCTCCATGCCGTACGAACCGGTTATCCGGCAGACCGGCAAACTCGGGGGGCTCGGCGCCAAGAATCTCTGACGAGCGTCTCGCCGACTGCTGCAACCGTTCGATATCCACCGCCCGGGCCTGAGGGTCGCGCTGCGGATCGCGCGCAGTGGCCCCCTCACCAAGAATCAGGATATGCACCCGATCCCCCTCCGCCGCATGCCGCGCCAGCGCCCCACCGCAACCCAATACCTCATCATCCGGATGGGCCACCACCGCCAGCACTACATTCGACATCGCTCAACTCCCGGCCAGATCCAACCCGTTTACTACCACTCTTTACGCTGCGACAGCAACCGCAATACACATCGGATCGAATCTTGCTAGTCTTCTGACGGCAACAGCCTAAAACAACCACAACCACAACCACAACCACAACCAGACTCAGGAGCGGCAATGGTCAGGATCGGCAACAGATATATCGGCGACGACCACGCCCTGCTTCATCACCTTTGAAGCCGGCCCCACCCATAACGGACTGGAGATGGCAAAACGCCTGGTGAAGCATGCCGCAGAGGCCGGCGCCGATGCAGTGAAGTTCCAGATCTTTGACCCGGAGCGGCTGGTCGCCGACAAAAAAATGCCGTTCCTCTTACGAGATCCTGGTGGACCGAGAGAGTGGTCGCCTGCAGAGAGTCGAAGAGCCGCTCTACGAGATCCTCCACCGCCGCTGTCTGAGCCGCGACGAGTGGCGTGAGCTAAAGCGCTACAGTGACAGCCTCGGCCTCGCCTTCTTCTCCACCGCCTCCTTCGAGGAGGATATCGACCTGCTGGTGGAGCTGGGGTTCGAACTTCGAATCCAAGGTTCCCCTCCGGCGACATCAACCACCACCCACTGCTGCGCTATGCGGCGCGCACCGGTCTCTGCCTACAGCTCGACACCGGCAGTGCCACCCTCGGCGAGGTGGAGACGGCAGTGGACCTGATCCTCACCGAGGGCAACGAGCAGATCATCATCCACCAGTGCCCCTCCGGCTACCCGGCGCGACTCAACAGCATCAACCTCAATATCATCCCGACCCTGAAGCGGCTGTTCCCCTTCCCCGCCGCCTTCTCCGACCACACCCCGGGCTGGGAGATGGATGTGGCGGCGCTGGCGCTGGGCGCTAACCTGCTGGAGAAAACCATCAGCGAAGACCGAACCACCCCCAGCGTGGAGCACTGTTTTTCCCTCGAACCACCAGAGATGCACCGTTTCATCCAGACCATCCGCGAGGTGGAGATCGGCCTCGGCAGCAACCGCCGCACCCTGCATGCAGATGAGTTGAAACAGCGCAACAAGATCCGGCGCAGCGCCTGGCTGATGAGCGACGCCAAGGCTGGGCAGCATCTCAGCGAGATCGACGTGGAGTTCCGCCGCCCCGCCGGCGGCATCCCGCCAGACCTGTTTGACCAGCTCAGAGATCGTCATCTGCGTCGCGACCTCTCTGCCGGCGCGCGCCTCAACCTGGAGCACCTCAGTGACTGACGCGCTCGCCATCATCCCGGCGCGGGGCAACTCGAAACGGCTGCCACGCAAAAACATCCTCGAA
>AASF01001104.1 GCA_000168735.1 Candidatus Endoriftia persephone str. Hot96_1+Hot96_2
GATCATGGTACTGCTTGGTCATGGACTCCACTCTACTACTTTAAGGGTGAGTAGTATACTTAAAAATTCCCTCTGATTGTTGATTAGTCTCAATTTGTTTGAACCAGTGTGCGTCCGTGGGTCTCGCCATTGAGCATCTTTTCGAAGATTTTGGGCAGCTCTTCCAGAGTTACAACCTGGCCGACAATATCCTCCAGATGGCGCGGGTGCAGGTCTGTGGCAAGACCGTTGCCAGATCTCTTCGCGAATCGAATAGGGGCAGTCAGCGCTGTTGATGCCGAGCAGGCTGATACCACGGAGAATGAACGGCATCACCGTGGTATTGAGTTCGTGGCCGCCGGCCAGAGCAATAGCAGCAATGGAGCCCCAGGGCCGCACCGACCGGGTCAGGCCGGAGAGCATGGCACCGCCCACCGTGTCGACAATTCCGACCCAGACCCCTTTCTCCAAGGCATGATGGCCCAGTTGCAAACTGCTCGCGGGTGATTACCTCGCTGGCGCCCAGATGCTCCAGCCAGGCATGCTGCTGCGGTTTGCCGTTGACAGCCGTCACCGCATAGCCTTCGCCGTCGAAGATATTCACCGCCAGGCTGCCAACCCCACCGCTGGCGCCGGTGACCAGGATCGGCCCCATCTCCGGGGTCTGACCGTTGGCCTCCATGCGGTGCAGCGCCAGCGCGGCGGTGAAGCCAGCAGTGCCCAGCGCCATCGACTCGAGAGGCCCCAATCCCTCCGGCATGGGCACCGCCCACTCTGCTGGAACCTTCAGGTATTCGGCATAGCCGCCGTCGTCGGTGGCGGAGAGGCCATAGCCGGTGACGATCACCTCGTCCCCCTCGCTGAAGCACGGATCGTTCGACTGTGCCACCTCGCCACAGCTGTCGATGCCGCCGGTGAGCGGGAAATGGTGCAGGATCTTGCCGCGCCCGGTACCTGTCAGGGCATCTTTGTAGTTGATACTGGAGTAACGGGTGCGGATCAGGATCTCGCCTTGCTCGGGTTCGACCACCTCGAGCTGCTCGATGCCGGCGCTGTGTTTACCCTGATCGTTGTGGATGCGGAAGGCGTTGTAGTGGGGCATCTTGCTACTCCTCAATCACTGGGATCTTGCCGATCCGCGCCCGCCATCTCGGACAGGGCCGCTGGTATGGACTGACTCACCCCGGCTATCCACCGCCACGGTGACCGGGAAG
>AASF01001103.1 GCA_000168735.1 Candidatus Endoriftia persephone str. Hot96_1+Hot96_2
GATCATGCCCTCGATCAGCTGATGCGGGTTGTAGCGCAGGATGTCGCGATCCTTGAAGGTACCTGGCTCGCCCTCGTCCGAGTTGCAAACCACATATTTCTGACCCGGTGCGTTGCGGGTGATAAAGCTCCACTTCAGACCGGTGGGAAAGCCCGCGCCGCCACGGCCGCGCAGACCGGATTGCTTTACCTCTTCGATGAGCTGTTCGGGCGGTGTCTTCTCTTTGAGGATCTTCTTCAGTACCTCATAGCCGCCACGGCTCTGGTACTGCTCCAGTAGCCAGGGACGCTCCTGATCGAGGTTACGTAAACAGACTTCGTTCGCCATCCGCCTACTCCAGCCCATCGAGGATCGAATCGACGATCTCGGGGGTAAGGTTTTCGTAATACTGTCGTCCGATCTGCATCATCGGTGCGCCACCGCAGGCACCCAGGCACTCCACCTCTTTCAGAGTGAAGCGGCCATCTTCAGTGGTCTGCCCGGAGACCGATGCCGAGACGTTTCTCCAGATGCTCGACGATGCGATCGGAGTTGTTGATCATGCAGGAGACGTTGGTGCAGATGCAGATCTTATGCTTGCCGACCGGTTTCAGCTCATACATCGAGTAGAAGGTCGCCACCTCGTAGACCGCAATCGGCGCCATATCGAGATAGGCAGCCACGTCGTCCATCAGCGCAGTGGTCAGCCAGCCGCCATTGGCGTCCTGGACGATACGCAGTGCGGCCATCACTGCAGACTGCCTCCACTCCGCCGGGTATTTTGCTACCCAACGGTCGATCTCTTCTCGCACCTCAGAGGAGAAGAGTTCCACTTTGTTGTTTGCTTCTGTCGTGCTCATTTCACAGCTCTAGCGGTCGATCTCACCAAAGACCACGTCCATGGTGCCGATCACAGCCACCACATCCGCAAGCATATGCCCCTTAACCATCTCATCCATCGCGGCGAGGTGGGCAAAACCCGGCGCACGAATCTTCAGACGGTAGGGCTTATTGGCACCGTCAGAAATGATGTAACAGCCGAATTCGCCTTTGGGTGCCTCCACCGCAGCGTAGACTTCACCGGCTGGTGGGCAATAGCCTTCGCTGAATAGCTTGAAGTGGTGGCATCAACCCCTCCATATCGCCCTTCATGTCAGACCGGCTCGGCGGCGCAATCTTGTGATCGTCGACCATCACCGGCCCCGGGTTGTTGCGCAGCCATTCGACGCACTGCTTGATGATACGGTTGGACTGGCGCAACTCTTCGATGCGCACCAGATAACGGTCATAGCTATCGCCGGTGACACCCACCGGGATATCGAAATCGACCTTATCGTAGGCGGCGTAGGACTGCTTCTTGCGCAGATCCCACTCAACTCCTGAACCGCGCAGCATCGGCCCCGTAAAACCCAACTGCAGCGCCCGTTCCGGCGAGACCACACCAATCCCGACGGTGCGCTGTTTCCAGATCCGGTTGTCGGTCAACAGGGTCTCATACTCGTCGACCAGGGCTGGGAAGCGATCGGCGAAATCCCCGATGAAGTCGAGCAGCGAACCCTGCCGAGCCTCATTGCGCCGGCCCACGTCGCGGCCGGTGGTCCACTGACTCTGCTGGTACTGCGGCATCTGATCCGGTAGATCGCGATAGACGCCACCCGGGCGATAGTAGGCGGCGTGCATACGCGCGCCGGAGACCGGCTCGTAGCAGTCCATCAGATCCTCACGTTCACGAAAGGCGTAGAGGAAGACCGTCATCGCGCCAACATCGAGCGCATGGGTGCCGAGCCACATCAGATGGTTGAGGATGCGGGTAATCTCGTCGAACATGGTGCGGATATACTGCGCACGCAGTGGCACCTCCACCCCCAGCAACTTCTCGATGGCCAGCACATAGCCGTGCTCGTTACCATCATCGAGACGTAGTCGAGGCGGTCCATGTAGGGAATGCTTTGGTTATA
>AASF01001102.1 GCA_000168735.1 Candidatus Endoriftia persephone str. Hot96_1+Hot96_2
GAAAAAAGTAGGCCTTGGCGATCTTCTGCGAGAGCATACGTTGCATCCCCGCTCGATCGATCAGGCTGGTTACTGAGGGTGTCTCCTCCGCGTGCGAGGCAAATGGCAGCGCAAGCAGCAGTACAAGACAAAAGAGAGAGGTGGACTTGAGGTTAGTCTTCATTGTTACTTCCTAATGACGAGACATAGAGCGGGGGTTATTTTTTGGCATACATTTTTGTGGCGTTGTTCATCGCGTCGAGAATTCTGTTCGAAGAGCGCAGGATGAGGGATGGAATGAATTTATCGCTGTTTGTTTTTGCGGATAAATCAAACCATTGGAATGCCTTGTTTGCGATATTGAGCTGTTTCTTGATGTCGGGAGTGGTCAGGCTGGAGTGCTCCAGTTTTGCATGGTTTGCCTTGAATTCATCGACAGCCTGTTTAAATGCGGGGGCGAAATCAAATCCCTCTATTCGCCAGCTGCGCAGCATGTAGAGGCTCGCCATGCGCTGGGAGAGCATGCGTTGGCGGCCGGATCTGTTGACGATCTCTGCGCTCTTGTCTGTCGATGCGGCAGCAATCAGAGAGACAAGCCTGTGCGATGCGTCGAGCAGGCGATCCATCTCATCGCGCAGGCTGGCCGCCTGATTGCGATCGGGGGTTGCAGTGAGTACCGGCTTGAGTGCATGCCACTGTGTGGTGACCGCCTTCAACGCCTTGTTGACTTCATCGTTAACCGGAAAGGCCGTGAGTTCTTGCAGGTGTCGTTCAAAAAGGGCGATGGTCTCTTTCAGATCTGCCCCAGGTTGCTGGTATTTGATGCCCTGACCGATCAATGCGTAATCCATCAGCATGCGTTGAGTGAGCATTCGCTGCATACCGGCCTTGTTGATCGCATCAGTCGAATCCTTAATCGCGGCCTGGGTCGACTGGGTGAAGAGGAGTATGCCCGGCGGTGAGCCAGGCCATGAGTAAGAAGGGGCGAGAAAACATGTTGGATGTCATTGGAAATACGCTACCTAGCATTGAAGGGGAGCCACTCATGGACGTTCCCATTGTCCTTTGCTACTCGGCTGGTCATCACTCCAGCGGGTGAACTATCGAACGTTAGGGAGATCGATGCTCAGGGACATGGGTTGTTGCGGTTCTGGGGATGGTGAAATTATCAACCTGCTTCCAGTGATATAACCCAGCTCATAGGAAGATGCAGGCCTTGAT
>AASF01001101.1 GCA_000168735.1 Candidatus Endoriftia persephone str. Hot96_1+Hot96_2
GCTTTCTAACTGCGGAACCGCTCTTTGCATTGGGATCAGCAACAATCCAAGAATACCCCCCAATAAACCCATCTGCGTGGTTACTGGAATCGTCAATTCTTTGAGCTTGAAAGCAGAGGCTGCGCAGAACCTGCATGCAGGTAAGTATCTGCAACAGATCAATCTTTTCCAGAGATCCAAGAGTTGACCGATATATGTTGTTTAGTTCACTGGCAAACAAAAATGCTTCAGGAACGCTTGCAGCGGGAACCCAACCCAATGGCGCGCGCTTGTTTTGATCGTCAAGACGATAGGAGGTCAGTGCTTCTTCAATAAAATGGGGCTAATTCGCTGATCGAGCCAACGGCATCTTCAAGAATAGATCGAAGTCCAATCTCAATGCCTTCTCTAAGTTCGACCAAATCACATTGCGCAAGATGCTCATAATTTGCACTAGAACATATGGTGTCAACAACCGTATGTCCTTCACTAGAAAATAGATGGGCTAATTGAAGAAATAGTAACTCCCCTCCTCGGGCCATAAAATTGTGTCGATCCGTTGCGAAATATTTCTTTGCATCATCCCAGTCTTGAAGATCAGCATCTTTTAAAGCCTTAGAGTGCAACCAATCCACCTCTCTTGCCAACAAGGTAGGTGAGGCAGGTAAAAAGCTATGGGTGACCCAGGTTCTATTCTTCGCTACTCCAACAAAGCCCGCAAAGAGACTCTGAAGCAATCGGACCGCTTCATCTTTTTCTTCACTGGAACCTGATACGCGGTCCTTGATGTCCTCCAAAGCCTGCCGATAGGCTTTCTGATGAACCGGGTGGCGCGTTTCAAGCTAAGGGCG
>AASF01001100.1 GCA_000168735.1 Candidatus Endoriftia persephone str. Hot96_1+Hot96_2
TGAAGCCGAGGGCGATATGTACGATGCCGCCGGGGGTGTCGATGTCGGTGGAGAAGCCCTGGTGGTATTTGACGTCACCGACGTAGCGCGCTGGGTCACGCTCAATGCGGCCTTCGAACTCGTCGAAGATCTCCTGTGGCGGCTTGCCGAGGATGTTGGTCAGCACGTTGATCCGGCCGCGATGGGCCATGCCGATCACTGTCTCTTCGACTCCATTGCGCCCGGCGTGCTGGATCAGCTCATCGAGTAGCGGGATCAGGCTCTCGCCGCCTTCGAGGGAGAAACGCTTCTGCCCCACGTAGCGGGAGTGGAGGTGTTTTTCGATCCCCTCGGCGGCGGTGAGCAGGGTCAGTAGCCAGCGTTTCTCATCGACACTGGCCCCCTCGATTCGGGGGCGGCCCTCGATACGCTCCTGAATCCAACGCTTCTCGTGGGTGTTGGTGATGTGCATGTACTCCGCACCGATGGTGCCGCAGTAGACGCGCCGGACTAGCTCGATGATCTGTTTCAGCGGCATCCGGTCGGGGGCCGCCAGGGAGCCGGTGTTGAAGTGGGTGGCGGGATCGAGCCGGTCGAGTTGCAGGAAGGCCGGGTCGAGGTCGGGGACCGCGGGTTGGGGGCGCAGTTTGAGTGGATCGAGGTTGGCGTTCTGATGACCGCGCACCCGGTAGCCGTTGATCAGTCTGAGCACTGCGGTCTGCTGTTCTGCCGCTAGTGGCGACAGGCAGTGTTGGGCTGAGCTGGTGTTGGCGCGCTCGCGAGCTAGTTTGCGAAAGGTCTCGCGGACTGGGGCGTGCGGAGTGTCGACCTCTTCGCGTCTATTCAGCCGTGCGAACCGGCTTCGCCAGTCCTCTGGTACGCTCTCCGGGTCACGAAGATACTCTTCGTATAGAGCCTCGATAAATGCTGCATTGGCACCGGAGTAAGCAGAATCGATTTGGAGTTGTGTGAACAAATGACAAATCTCGGCATGAAAAGGCTGGAAATGGGTATAATGCCGCGTTTTGCTGTCGCCTATTGGTTAGGATGTTAGCACAGGGATCGAACATGGTTTGGACGGGTCGGGCTGCTGAAAAAATAGGAACCGCTCCTGTAATGTATAGACGAATTGCATGTGCTGCCAACGGTGGGGCAGGTGTCTGAGAAGAAGAAACCGGGCGTTGCGGATGCCTCCTGGGTGCGGCTTAATCCCGCTGCGCTGGAGGCCGATGTGGCGTTTTTTGAGGCTCGCCTCGAATTGGTGGGAGAGCCTAGTACCGCTTATGAAGTTGCCCAGCGCCAAGGCCTATCTGGCGTTGTGTGATTCACTGCAGGAGATGATTGACCGGTTGCGCGGAGACTCGGAGCGCGCTGGATAACCCCCTGTATAAGCTAGCGCCTGCGCCCCGATTTCCAGATTCCCATACCGTACTGACGTGCCCGTGACTCAGCCTGCCGATAACGCCGAGCGTGGGCTGGATCGAGCGTCGAATCCGGTACAAATCTGGCAAGTCCCGCCTTGGACCATCCGCAGATCAATCTCAGCTCCCCCATGAAACAGCGTACCCAGCAGCGCGCCGTCTGGCATCAGCGATGAGTAGATGACCGTGACAAAACGTCCAGCGACCAGTGTCTGGAGCAGCTTGCGGGCGTTGTTGGCCGAGTGGGAGGTGGTTGGTGGTTCGATATGAGCCAGCAGAATAATGCGCTGCCGGCCATCTTGAGTCGAAAGGTGCAGCTGGTTGCCGCTCTCGACAGCGATGACCTGGCCGGTGATGCTGGCAGATGTCTCTGCTGCGACCAGCCCGGGCAGCAGCAGGAGAAAGAGCAAAAAAAGATGCATGTCGCTTCAGCCTTAGATTGGCGCCCTCGAGAGGATTCGAACCTCTGACCTATCGCTTAGGAGGCGATTGCTCTATCCTGCTGAGCTACGAGGGCAGGCAACAATTATCAGAAGAAACAGTAGTTTATCGTGCGGTAGGTGATCGGGCAAGCCCGAAAAAAGAGATTCCGATGCGGCTAGTAAAAACAGATTTGACCTGGTCGAGTCAGATCAGTATGATGCCGGCTCTTCGCGCTCCA
>AASF01001099.1 GCA_000168735.1 Candidatus Endoriftia persephone str. Hot96_1+Hot96_2
TGATCAGCCGATCAGCATGGAAGAGATCGAGAAAAACCTGCTGGTGGGTATGCGCAATGTTAGGGCGCTCCTGGAAAATCTGCTTCAAACCTCTCAAACCTGATCTTTTCAAGGTACGCGAGATTGGATAGCGAAATGACAGCTGACCGCACAAGCAGTCCCCGCTTTTTTACCAGCCTAATCTGGGCACTTCTCTTTTTGCCCATATCCAGTCCAATTTTTGCTGCCTCAGAGACAGTGGAGGAGGGGCTTGATGCTCTACGTCAAGGGCAATTTTGCCGAGGCGTTCTGCATTTGGCGACCATTGGCAAATGCAGGCGATGCTGAGGCTGCCTATAATCTGGGCTGGCTCTATGCTAACGGTAATGGCCTCCGGGTTGATGTGGAGAAAGCTATCCGTTGGTGGGAAGCTGCGCCCATGCAAGGGCCATCTTGAGGCCCAATTTACCCTTGGACTCACTTATACAACCGGGGAGGGCATCAAAAAAGATACCGAAGCCGCATTGCGCTGGTTTCTGAAGGCAGCACGTGGCGGACAAACCGATGCTCAGGAGATCATCAGAGAGTTTGTACAAGTTGGTAGCTCGCTGGTGGACGAGCACCTCAATGGCATTCTTCAGCTCCCCTGGATCGGGGATAGACTTCGTGTGAAGGTGAAGCGCGCTAATCTGCGCGCTGGCCCAGGAACTGGCAATGAGATTGTCGAAACTGTGACTGAAGGTTCAGAATTGGTCGAGATCGGCCACCATGGCAACTGGTCGTATATCATCAATCCTGATACGAAAAAACGCGGTTGGATCGCCGATTGGCTTACCGTAAGAACGACTCCGTAAGCAAAATCACTTTCCATCTCTCCGGATAATATTAGAAACACTCTGATCTGAAATTCGGAGATTCATTTACCTATCAGGAGCCGGCTGATACGATTGCCCGCATCAGTATTTTTCGAATCTGGAGTTAA
>AASF01001098.1 GCA_000168735.1 Candidatus Endoriftia persephone str. Hot96_1+Hot96_2
CCCTTGATCAGCAGATAGGCGGCTCCGGCTAGGATGGCCAGCCATAGCCAGCGCACACAGGCGTGGGCTGTCGTCCCGCTTGATAGCCTGCATCGACTTGTGCGACGCAGTAGCGGCTGGTGAGCAGGACCAGTGGTGTTGAGTACGCCTGCCAGGGTGTTGAGTTTTGTCGGGCCATCGTTAAACAGCTCTGGGTAGTGCGCCTTGGCGATGAAGTAGATGATGAACATCATCGCAAACTCGCTCATCTCAGAGAAAATGCCAACCCAGATAGGCCAGCCTCCCGGCACCCTGCTGGCTGTGGGCAGGGTAGGAGCGTCGTTAGTGCTGCGCGTCTGCGCAGGGGCAGCGGTTATTGCGATATCCATTGTTCTGCTTGGATATTGAGAGGTACCCTCACCATCCTGCCTGAGTGGCTGTGGTCTGCCTTGACCAAGCGCAATTGCTGCTGGTTCGGATGGTGTTTAATGAGTACTGCATGAGGTGATCTCGTATCAATGGGTACTCTTCTGGTTCGTGTAGTGCACAATAACCAAAGGACATTGCGCCTGACTCTAGAGATAAGACGGCCGCGTCCTTGCGGCCTGGTTGGCAACTATCTCACGCGGAAATGTTTGCTCGTCTCGTTGTTACTCTGATCGGGGTCATCCAACTCCGATTCCACCTCGACGCCATACTCGCCGGTGTTTATTGGCACGGTGAACTGCCCGGTTGCCTCGTCGAAAAACTCCAGTGGAAACTCGTTGCGCAGATCCTGGGTGAAGAACTCCGGAGATTTGTTATAGGGGGTGGTGTTGGAGCTGGGCCTGGTCGCCGGGCTGGAAGTTCGTCTGATTGACGCCGAACAGGCTAGTCCAGCGGTTGGGCAGGGCGCTGCCGTCGTAACTGCTCTCATCGCCTCTCATCGCCGTCGATGTATTTATCGTTCGCGATTTCGCCGTTGACCAGCATGCCCATGTGGATGTTGGACATGTCACGGCTGCCGGGGGCGAGCCGGATGCGGGCGCGATCAAGGGGATAGGTTTTTCCTTGGTTCCTTTCCTTTTTCTACATAGTTTGTTTTTTTTCTGCCGCGCTTCCCAGTCGATCGCCGGAATGCATGGCTGGGCGTTTCCCCAGCCAGGGGTGATGCTGGATTGCCAGCCAAAAACAGAGCAGCAGGGTGGCTGCCACACAGCCCCAGACAAAGGGGGAGTGGATAAAGATCTCGAGCGTGCCCCTGGGAGAGCAGCAGCGCCCGCCGCAGGTTCTCTTCGATCAACGGGCCGAGAATGAAGGCGATCAGCAGGGGCGTGGTGGGTAGATCGATCTGGCGCATCGTTAGGCCGGCAAGACCGGTGATCAGGGCCAGCTGGATATCAACGATCGAGGCCTGCAGGCTGTAGACGCCAAACAGCGCGGTGGTGA
>AASF01001097.1 GCA_000168735.1 Candidatus Endoriftia persephone str. Hot96_1+Hot96_2
ATAGGGCGAATGAATTAGCGGCGCGAATCGCCTTGATCACGGGGTATTGCCGAGCGAGTCAGTGTCCTCCAGGCTGGCGCCGGCTTCGATCAGCCGTGCGGCCAGCTTGGTATCGTTATTCTGTATGGCCTGCTGCAGGGGGCGGTTGCCGAGCCGGTCTGCCAGGTTGGCATCTGCACCCTCTTTGAGCAGCAGGTTAATAACCATCGGGTGGCGGTTGATGATGGCTGACAGCAGGGCGCTTCTCCCATCCTGGTCGGTGGCGTTGATCGGCAGGCCTCGGGCAAGCTCGGCTTTGAGTCTGCCGAGATTGCCGCTGGCGGCTTGACCGATGAATTGGGCGATCTCAGCGGTGCTGAATTGGTTATCGGATGGACGCATGGCTTCGGTAAGCTGCGCCAGCTTCTTTTTCGCCAGCGCATGCTCCTGCCGGGCGGCGGCTGAGTACCAGCGTTGGGCCGTCGTTAGGTTGCTGTCGGTGCCCCATCCGTATTCGTAGAAGTTGCCGAGCTGGTACTGGGCTTTGTCGAGCCCCTGGTGTGCGGCCTTTTTCATCCAGGTGAGGGCGGTGGAAAAATCCTTTTTTACCCCGCGGCCGGCTCGGTAGAGGCCGGCCAGGGCGTACTGGGCGTCGGCATCGCCGGCCTCGGCCAGTTGCTGGTAGATCAGCGCGGCTTCGGTGAAGTGGCGTTGACGGATGGCGCTGCGGGCCTCGTCGAGAGTGGCTGCGGTTGCCGGCAGTGCGGCAGTCAGCAGACAGAGCAGACCGGNCAGCAGCCGGGTTATGCGCCAGCGTTGCTTTGTTGCTATAGGG
>AASF01001096.1 GCA_000168735.1 Candidatus Endoriftia persephone str. Hot96_1+Hot96_2
GATCAATGGCTACCTGAAGCAAGACAACATAGCGCTTGAACAGATCGATGTGGATGTAGAGAACCTGGTGCTGGGCTACCAGCAACTCAAGCTGCCGAAAAACTTAGTGGCGGGACAAGAGGGCGTGGCTGAGGGTGGCGACTCATTTGACGAAAATGCAGAGATCCATCGTCTGAAAGAGGAAAATGAACGTCTTTCGGCAGAGCTGCGTGTCACCATGGATACCATGGGGAAAGATGCTTAGTGAATACTCATCGATGTTTTCCGGTGGGGCTGACAACGCGGTGGACAATGCAGCAGCTGATGAACATGTTCCAGGGGGGAGCCGGCGGAGGTGCGAGCCGATGGATGAGGTGCCTGCAGCAGACTAGTGAAACTGTTGAAGTCGAAGCGGTAGAAAGGCTGAGTTGCAGGATGAGGAGCTGGCCGTGGAGATTGTCGAACCTGAACTTGAGTCTGAACCTGAGCCCACTGATTTGCCTATTGGTGATGACGGGCCTGTCGAATCGGTTGAGGCAGTCGAGATCGATGTGGCACTGGAGGAAGTGGGCATAGGAGAGGAGGAGAACACCGCCTCCATGGTGGGGGAGATGGGCCATGTCGATATCGAAATCCCGGATGTAGGGGAGACGCTCGAAGATGAGGTGTTTGAAGCCG
>AASF01001095.1 GCA_000168735.1 Candidatus Endoriftia persephone str. Hot96_1+Hot96_2
GAATCGCCCTGATCATGCTGAAAGAGCATCTGGGTTGCCAGGTGGAGCTTGCCGTGAATGGGCAGGAAGCGGTGGATGCCGCCAGTGCGGTTAAATACGATCTGATCCTGATGGACTGCCACATGCCAGAGCTGGATGGCTTTGGCGCAGCGCAGGAGATACGCCGGCGTGAGCGTGCAGTTGGCAGTGAGCCGCCCGGTGACGATCATCGCGCTGACCGATGATGTGCATGCGGGGGTCAAACAGAAGTGTAATACGGCGGGCATGGACGGATATCTCAGCAAGCCTTTCTCCCTGCAGCAGCTGGCTATCGTGATGCAACACTGGTTGACTCCCGTTGGAGGGAAGCTAAAGGCGGAAGCTGCAGAGTCGCCTGCGGCGATGAAAGAGGAGCTGATCCTTGATCGCCGGATGCTGAATAAGATCCACACGATGGGTGGTGTCGACAGCAGTGACCTTCTGGAGGAGATGATCCGCTTCTATCTGGAGAGCAGTCCCGCAGCAGATTAGTCAGATACTGGATGCTGCGGGTGAGCAGGAACAGCAGTTGTTTGCTGAGACCAGCCACCAGCTGATCCTCCAGCAGCGCCACCCTGGGCGCCTCCCGGCTCGCCTCAGCCTGCCGGGAGGCAGAGCAGAAAGCCCGCAGCGATGGGGGGCATGATCTGGTGCCGGTAGCCCAGCAGATTGAGCTCGAGTACCAGCTGGTCAGCGAAGAGCTGGGCAATGAACT
>AASF01001094.1 GCA_000168735.1 Candidatus Endoriftia persephone str. Hot96_1+Hot96_2
CTTGATCAGCATCCGTAATACATCTTCGTTGCCGACCGGGTTGTTGGGGTTGTTGCCGGGCTGCCGGTGGTTGCAGGAAAGTGTAGGACCACTGGCTGTGGATGTCGCCCATCTCCTCGCCGGTGACCCAGGCCCAGTAGCCAGCGGGTTCAATGTCGAACGAGTATTGGAATCCGCCAATCCAGAGCTTGAGCCAGTTGCGGGTCATGTAGGTGGTGGAGATGAAGTCCTGCTCCGGTTGGCTGCTGATGGTGACGAGATGCCCGGGCAGGATGCGACCGTCGGGCAGTTCGAGGCGCTGCTGGGCGGCAACCGCTTGGGCCTGTGCCCAAGTCAGGCCCGCTTCGGGCCAGAGATAGTAGTAGTGCCCATCAAACTCCAGGGTATCGGCAAGCTCAATGCTGGTGGCCGGAATGGTAGTGAAGAGTAGCGCGCAGAACAGCGCGATTCGGATAACTGCTTGTGACGCGGAAGATTTCATCGCGATCCCCCCCAGGAGAGCCTGACGAATTTTCAATCCATACCCGCCGTGGGACGGGCGCCCCTGTTGTTATTATCCTTAGAAAAATTGTAGTTAATGCCGATCAAAAAACAACGTGGATTCTTGGCCGGGCAGGAGCTGCTCATAACTGGTGGAGAGAAAGAAACGGCGGTTTTATGCGATAATCCGCGCTCTTTTTTCGCCCGGGGTGAGCAGTGTCAGGTTCCCGCGACAATACGGTAGTCGAACCCAACTGGTCTGGCTGGAACCGCCAGCGGTTGACGCAGGTGCCTGCCGGGGTGCTGCCCTGGCTGCGCGACGAAGGCTCTTTGACGCGGCGGGTAGTGGCGGCCTGCAGTGGCCGGTTTCGGGTGCGGCTGCTGCGCCAGGCTTGGGGGACGCCGTTCTACAGCGAGGCACAGTTGCTGCGCATGCGTCGCGGCGAGATGGCGCTGGTACGGGAGGTGGAGCTGCTCTGTGATGAGGTCCCCTGGGTCTTCGCTCGCACCCTGATCCCCGCCTCTACACTGCGAGGGGCGGCCCAGGCGCCTGACCCTGTTGGGAGATAAGCCGCTGGGCGCGGTGCTCTTCTCTGACTCGCGGATCAAACGAGGCAGAACCCAGGTGGCACGCCTGCAGCCACGACACCGGCTGTTTAGCGCCGCGAGTGTTGATCTGC
>AASF01001093.1 GCA_000168735.1 Candidatus Endoriftia persephone str. Hot96_1+Hot96_2
TTAAACGAATTCGCCCTTGATCACGTTCCCAACTCACGAGCGGTGCAGTGGCGGGCGGACTGCACGGCGCTCTTGCGGTTGCCGGGCGGAAGGAGCAAGCACGGCCCACAGTGTTGCACGGCTCGAAGTACCCCGGCTTCACCATCACCCGCAGCCGGCGGGCGGCAGCGGTGGCGCAGGCAACCAACACCATACCGGCGGCCAGCTCCGGTGGAGTTTCGGTATCAGGGGCAATGGCGCGGGCATAGTCTCCGGCCCAGCTGGGCAGGTGCGCGACATCAAGACGCGGCAGATTGGGCGCATCCAGCGGCACCAGTTCCGGCCAGTCCTCCGCAGCGGTGGTGCGAGCGGACTTTCAGCAGGTCGGCGGTCATACCTCACCCCCTGCTAACCAAACGGCCAGATCGTTGAAGTCGGTTAAATGTTCCGGGGCATCCTTCGGCCACTGGGGCAGTGCCAGCAAGGCACCCGAAGCAATGGCGGCGGCCTTGGCCTTGGTGGCTCCGGGATTGCCAGCCGTCAGCCGGTCCGTCGTCACCCCGCAATCACCAGTTCGGCGGATGGCCAGCGGTGGCGGGCAGACAGGGCGACCGGCTCCAGGTTGCCCCGCGTCGACGGCTGCGATTGTCAAGACGGCGGGTTCATCCTCGGCCAGGGTGCAGCCGGTGGCCCAACCCTCACAGATAACCACGCGGGCGGGATTCTCCATGTCGCCGTCCACGGGAATGAAACAACCCCG
>AASF01001092.1 GCA_000168735.1 Candidatus Endoriftia persephone str. Hot96_1+Hot96_2
TTTTAAACGAATTCGCCCTTGATCACTGCGGCGACCATCCACATGGCGCTGATGGGAGCTAGAAGGGCTGGCAGCGGGTTGCCGCCGCCAGTCATCAGAATACCCAGGCGCTGAGTCAGGCGCTCTGTCAGCTGCCGGGGGTGGAACCGATCTTCTCTGGTCCGATATTCCATGAGTCGGGCGCTACTGTTTGCCACTGCCGGTGAAAAACGCACTGCGCTCCCTCGCGGCCCACAATCTGCTGGGCGGCTTCGACCTCGGCGACGAGTACCCCGAACTGGGCGAGGCGCTGTTGGTCTGTGCCACCGCAGAAGCACACGGAAGAAGAGATCGCGCAGTACCAGAACAAACTACAGCGGGTGATCCAGGCCCAGACCAAGCCGGGCTGTAAACTGCAGCCGAAGGCATTGGTAGCGCCGCTGACGGCGCGAACAGAATGACAGATACTTCGCGCCGCGAGCGGCGCTCCTACGGAAGAGATAGAGCAGAGCGAAACCGATGTTGATCTACGAACAGTCATCCGATGGTCGCCGGGCGGTGGCCCAAGCGCCTCTTCAGCGGGCCTCTCTGCAGACCATTCCTGCAGAGTTTCGGCGCAAAAAATCGGCCGTCCTACCGCAAGTCTCGGAGATGCAGACGGTGCGCCACTATACGCGGCTGTCGCAGAAGAACTTCTCCATCGACACCCAGTTCTATCCGCTCGGTTCCTGCACCATGAAATACAACCCGCGTGGCTGTAACGAGCAGGCGATGTTGCCGGGCTTCCTCGCCCGCCACCCCTATGCGCCGGAGAGCCACAGCCAGGGTTTTATGGCCTGCCTGTTCGATCTGCAGGAGTTGCTCAAGGAGGTCACCGGTATGTATGCGGTGTCGCTCTCGCCGGCAGCCGGCGCCCAGGGTGAGTTCGCCGGGGTGGCGATGATCCGCGCCTACCATGATGCCCGTGGCGACCGCGAGCGGTGCGAGATCCTGGTCCCCGACGCAGCGCATGGCACCAATCCCGCCTCGGCGGTGAAAGGGCG
>AASF01001091.1 GCA_000168735.1 Candidatus Endoriftia persephone str. Hot96_1+Hot96_2
TAAACGAATTCGCCCTTGATCACTGCGCTGCTGCCGGATCATCACGGTGGAGACCTGGGCGCCTCTCGAAAGCCACCGGACTGGGTCTGGCACACCACCTCCAGCGCCACCTGCTACAACCTGCCCGGTGGCGGCGAGCTGATCGACTCTCCGGGGGTACGCAGATTTCGACTCACCCGGCTCAGCAAGCAGCAGATAGAACAGGGTTTTGTCGAGCTGCGTCCCTATCTGGGGCGCTGCCGCTTCGCCGACTGCGCCCATCAGGAGGAGCCGGAGTGTGCAATCAAGCAGTGCCGCCGAGGCCGGGCAGATTGACCCGATCCGACTGGAGCACTTTCACCGGCTGGTGGCAGGCGCCTCAAACCAGTAGGAGCGCTGCTTACAGCGCGAACATCTGCAGTGGAATCTTCGCACCGCAAGCGGTGCTCCTACACTGAACGGTCTGTCGCCAGCGGCAAGCTCAGTGAGACATCTGCCCCTCCCAGGGTGGAGCTCGCCAGACTTAGCGTGCCACCGTAAGCCTCGACGATATCCTGCACCACCGAGAGGCCGATGCCCTGCCCCGGCAGCTGTTGGTCAAGCCGCTTGCCGCGCATCAGCACCGCCTGCGCCTGATCGGCGGGGATGCCGGGGCCATCGTCCTCGACATGGATCTCGAGCCGCCCCGCCCGCTGCCCGGCGCCCACCCGCACCTGCGAACGGCCATACTTCCAGGCATTGTCGAGCAGGTTGCCGAGGATCTCCATCAGATCCCCCTCATCGCCGTGGAACAGTAGCTTATCGCTTACCTCAATCTGCCGCTCAACCCCCTTCTCACGATAGACCTTATCCAGCGAGCACGCCAGCCGCTGCAGGGTCGGTTTGAGCGGCACACCGCTAGTGAGTGTGGTGCGACCGGAGTCATCGGCACGCTGCAGTTGATGGGCGACGATNTCGCGTTCATCCGCTGCACCTGATCGCTCCAGAATGGCGTGCTCCTCCGGGGAGAGCGGCGGA
>AASF01001090.1 GCA_000168735.1 Candidatus Endoriftia persephone str. Hot96_1+Hot96_2
AATCGCCTGATCAGTTACGCATCGCGCCCTACTTCTCCCCTGATGACGAGGCGACCTACTGCGCCATCTGCCGACTCAAAGCCCGGCGATCTCCCGCAGGCATTTAAAAAGTTTACGATAGGCTAGCGGTGGTTTCTCCGCCTCACGCTCTTTGCGTGCAGCCTGGATCAACTGCCGCAGACGCTGCCTATCAGCCCCGGGATACTCCGCAAAAAAGCTGCCGAACACCTGACTGTCACCCTCGATAAGCCGTTCGCGCCAACGCTCCAGGGCGTGAAAGCGATTCACCTCACCGCTGTGTTTGTTATCGACCTCATCCAGCACCCGCTGGATCGCATCCATTTCAGCATGCCGAAGCAGCTTGCCCAGGCGACGATAGTGACGCCCGCAGCGCACCATGGGAACGAATCCGCTTCGCCTCCTCCAGAGCCGCCTGCAACTCATTGTTCAATGGCATGCGCCGCAGAATCTCCGGGCTCAAACGGGTCAACCGCTCACCCAGCTGCTGCAACGCCAGCAACTCCCGTTTGACCTGGCTCTTGCTGGGCAGCTCCTCTTCAGCCGCCGCCTCGGTCGCATCATCGTCTAAGTCGTTGATTGAATATACTCCACCACAAGCTGAGGCTGCACTCTGCCCCGAAATTCATTCACATCAAGCCGGTAGGCGAGTCGCACCTGCGACGCCAGTTCACCCATCTCCGGCTGATTGAAGGCGATG
>AASF01001089.1 GCA_000168735.1 Candidatus Endoriftia persephone str. Hot96_1+Hot96_2
TTTAACGAATTCGCCCTGATCAACTCAGGTGATTCCCACGATGCTATGGACGCCGGCCTGTGGCTGAAGTGCGAACCATGTGCGGATCGAGCAGAACCGGATCGATGATGTGCTGTTTGGCATCGTTGTGCAGCAGGGCAACCACAACACCATCCGCGAGAATCGCATCGCCTCGCTCCCCCGGTGAGCCAAGCCTGCGTGGTGAGGGGCTGCGGCTCTGGTACAGCCGTGATAACCTGATCGAGAGCAATCAGTTCAGCCAGGTGCGCGATCTGGTGCTGACCAACTCGCCGGCCAACCGGATCATCGGCAACACCCTGCGCGACAGCCTGAATCAGCATGGAGTTTATCTTCTCTCCGGACAACGAGGTGCGGGCCAACCAGATCATTGGTAACGATACCGGCATCGTCGCGATCTACTCGGATCGCCTGAAGATCGAAGAGAACCGCATCGAGCAGATCCGCAACACCGGCAGCTCGGCCCTCGCCATCAAGGAGAGTTCCCAGGTGGTGATCGCCCGCAACCAGATCCTGCACAACGCGGTCGGCCTCACCGCCAACTCCCCCACCGATCCAGAGAACATCCTCTACCTGCGCAACAACCACTTCACCTACAACACGGTGGCGATGTACTTCTATGGCGAGAAGGGGGGGGCATCTGATCCACGACAACTACTTTGAAAAACACCTCACCTCGGTGGCGGTGAGCGCCCGAACAGCG
>AASF01001088.1 GCA_000168735.1 Candidatus Endoriftia persephone str. Hot96_1+Hot96_2
GATCAATGTGCGTAGCGAGTTTGGCGTGGAGCGCACCATGAATCGTCTGCAAAAAGTCGTAAAGGCCGCCGGTATGAAGGTATTTGCCCGCATCGACCACGCCAAGGGTGCCGCCAGCGTCGGCAAGAGCCTGCGTCCGACCCAGTTGCTGATCTTCGGTAGCCCCAAGGCGGGCACCCCGCTGATGATCAGCGACCAGCGGGTTGGTATCGATCTGCCGCTGAAGGTGCTGGTCTGGCGGGATGCCAAAGGCGTAGTCTGGCTTAGCTACACCCGTCCGGCGCGTATTCTCAATCGCTTTGGCATCCACGATCGGGAGCCGGTGAAAAACAAGATGGCGGCGGTGCTGGCGAAGTTCGCCAAGGCAGCGACGCAAAACCCCTGACTGAGGCACTATCCCATTGTTTGGAGGTAACAGAGATAAGATCCGCCAGGTGTTCGTTGACGCCTGGCGCAAGCGTATCGGCGGTGAGCCGATGCAGCCGCTAGAGCTGGTGGTGGCGGGCATCATCGAACTGCATCCGGAGTATCAGCCGATGCTGCTGGATGGCGAGCAAGCCAAGGCACGCGACTTTCTGCCCGAGGGTGGTGAGTCCAACCCGTTTCTGCATATGGGGATGCACATCACCTTGCAAGAGCAGGTCAGCACCGATCGGCCAGCCGGCATCGCCGGCTACCATCAGCGCCTCTGTCAGCGGCATGGATGACCCTCATGAGGCGGAGCACCAGATGATGGAGTGCCTTGGCCGCATCCTCATGGGAGGCCCAATCGAACAAGCGCATGCCCGACGAGGCAGCCTATCTCGAATGTCTGAAGCGTTTAGTACTCTGATATGGGCGGGGTGAACTTCCGCAACTGCGCCCTCTGCCGAGTGATGCGCGGCTTTGCCTTTGGCGGTATGGGCGCGGCGATCTTTGGTTATGGCTCGATCTGGTTGTTCGGGGTTGAGCAGAATGAAGCGATCTATTATGCGCTCTTCGGCGCTATCGCATTGACTGCCTGGGTGCATCGCAAACGCTCTGACGATCGTTGAGTTTGGCTCGGCCCGCTTCTTCCGTCTAGCTTTCGTGGCGCAATTGTTGTTTCAGGATTAGGATTAAGTTAAGGGCTTCTCAGTCTGTTGGCCTTTTGGCAAAGGCCAGGTGACACGGGGGCGAAACTCCGCAACAGAGGGGAGAGTGCTATGTCGATGACTTGGGTAGTGGTAGCAGACACCAGTCGGGCCCGTATCTTCAATGTCGAGAAGCCGGCCAGGACGCTCAACGAGATTCAGACAGTCACCCATCCAGAGGCGCGACTGCATGAGGGTGACCTGATCTCCGACAAGACCGAGAAGCCGGATGTACGCCGGCAGGTCGAGGCTGATCGCTTCGCTGCTCATGTCTGCTCGGTACTCGAGGCGAAGCGCAAGAACGGTGAGTGCCAGCGTCTCTATCTGGTGGCTGCGCCCAGCTTCCTCGGCATGATACGCAAGCATCAGAGCGCCGCTTTGAAGCAGCTGGTGGTGGCGGAGGTTGATAAAAACCTGGCGATGCAGGATGCCACGGAGATCCTTCAGCATCTGCCCAAGCTGCTCTGACCGGGTTGCGCACGCGGCTGATGGAAAAACTAA
>AASF01001087.1 GCA_000168735.1 Candidatus Endoriftia persephone str. Hot96_1+Hot96_2
GCCCTTGATCATCGAAGTCAGGTACAATGGTCCAGGCATTCCATCCAACATAAGGAATCAGCTGTTTGATCCTTTTTTCCACTACCAAACCCAATGGTACTGGCATTAGGTCTCTGGTGTGGTCTATCGCGCAAGTCCAAAGCATGCAAGGGAATCATTGAAGTGAATAGCGAGAAAGGGCAGGGTACTACGTTCCTTGTTGCTGTACCGGTTAATGTGAAATGAAGGCTGCCTGATGCAAAATAATTTTGAGCCAATGCTGGATAGTAACGATTTCAGTGACTACTGTGTACTCTTGGTTGAAGATGATGAAATCATGCGCCTGTCACTTGGAAGACAGACTACGCCTTGGAAAATATCCCAGTGCACGCCGTATGTGATACAGCCAGTGCCAGAAAAGAGCTTGAGAAAGGTGATGTCGATCTTGTTATCACCGATATCCGCTTGCCCGATGGCACAGGGGCTTGAATTGTTTACCGATATGTCACGCCGGTTTCCCGGGAATCCCAGTGATCCTCATGACAGCCTATGGTGACGTATCAGATGCGGTCACCCTGGTTAAAATCCGGTGCCCTCGATTATCTGACCAAACCGTTTGCAATCAGCGATTTTATTAAAAAGGTAGAACACCATCTCTCCTGCATCGCAGATACTCGTTTAACGCTGGGCAAATTCAGGTGCTGACAACAACAGCTTCAAAGCAGGCAGTGGGGCACTCGGGAAAGAGCTCTGCGATGCGCAAGATCGAG
>AASF01001086.1 GCA_000168735.1 Candidatus Endoriftia persephone str. Hot96_1+Hot96_2
CCTTGATCCGAGCATCACCAGCACGATGAGCAGGGCGATCCAGACCTCCAGCGCGATCATTTTTCAACTCCCTCGCCACTCTTCTGCCAGGGGCTTGACGCCCGCCACCAGCAACGCCCGCGCGATGGTGGAAGAACCGATGGGATTGGTCAGAAGGATGAATCCGGCAATCAGCAGCAACTTGCTCCACCAATCGGGAAATAGCAACGCGATGCCGAGCAGGATCGACAGGGAACCCAGGGTCACCGCCTTAGTCCCCGCCTGGATGCGATTGTAGACATCCGGCATACGCAGCAGGCCCAATGCGCCAAGAAAGGTAAAGGCCGCGCCGATCAGGAGGAAAATGTCTGCCAACAGTCTCATGGCCGTCCCCCCTCGATGGCCCGGGCAATTGCCACCACGCCAACAAACGCCAGCGTGCCGTAGATCAACGCCACATCAAGATAGAGCACACTGCCAAACAGCGCCGCCAACATCAGCAACGCACTGGTGGTAATCACCGCCAGGGGTATCTGCCGCAACGATCCGGTCCGGCGCTGCTGGGCCGATTAACAGACGCAGGAAGCTCAACACAACCGCCGCACCGATAAGGAATAACGCCAACTTCTCCAACACACTCAGTGTCATCGCAGAAAACCCTTCAGGTGGCGTTCAAAGCCAGCCACGATCGCTTGCGTTGCACTCTCCAGGTCACGGCCCGGCAGTGCATCGATCCAATGCACCAGAATCCGTTCACCTCGCACATCCACCGACAGGGTGCCCGGTGTCAAGGTAATACTGTTGGCAAGTAATAACCGGCCCAGATCAGATTGGAGTTCGGTCTCCACCTCCACCAGTGCCGGCTGAATCGGCAATGAGGGTGACAGTACCCGACGCGCCACATCGAGATTGGCTTTGA
>AASF01001085.1 GCA_000168735.1 Candidatus Endoriftia persephone str. Hot96_1+Hot96_2
GATCCTTCCAGCGGCGCGCGATCCAGGCAGCGTAGTGCATCATACGCAGCGCTGCGAAGAGGTTCGATCAGGTGCAGCTCACGGGGGTTAAAATCCCGAAACTGAGTATATCCCTCGAGTAGATCCGCGAGCCGGGCGCTGGCGTATAAACGGTCTCCAGAGAGAAACATCCACAGATCCTGGATCGCCGGTCCCATCCGTGCGTCATCCAGGTCGACAATATGGGGGCCGGTATCGTTCCACAGCAAGTTGCCCGGATGGCAGGTCACCATGCAGGCGCAATCGGGTGACGTCACCGGCTCTGTCAAAGCTGATCTGAATCTGTTCCAGCAGTGATTCCGCCAAGGTTCGGTAGGGTGTCTGCAATTCCGGCGGGATATGGCCGGCTTCCAGCAGATATTGGTAGGACTTGATCCCAAAACTCTCGATAGTAAGACGGGGGCGGCTCAAGAACGCCTGGCTGGCTCCGACATTATGGATGCGTGCCACAAGCCGGCCCAGCTGCTCCAGTTGTTCGGGGTCTTCCAGATCAGGCGCCCGTCCACCACGGCGAGGATAAAGTGCAAAACGAAACGGTCCCTGATGAAACAGGGAGCAGCCTGAGTGGTCACGCAGAGGCGACACCACCGGAATCTCCTGCCGATCCAGTTCATCGCTGAAGCCGTGTTCCTCAAGGATGGCCTTATCGGACCAGCGTTCAGGGCGGTAGAATTTTGCGATGAGAGTTTCACCATCCTCGATGCCGACCTGATAGACACGGTTCTCGTAGCTGTTGAGAGCCAGCAGATGACCATCGCAGGGATAGCCCTGGGCTTCAATGGCATTGAGGATCTGGTCCGGCGAGAGCATGCAGAATGCAGCAGCCTCCTCCTCACTCATATCGTGCCGAGCTTCAGAAGTAACAGCGCAGGAAAGAGAGAGCATTCAGACATCAACAATAGAGGACTCCAGCAGCACCTTGGGATAAGCTCCAACAATATATCAGGGTTTATCTGTAAAAGTTTGTTACATATGGGGAAACAATGCGCAATGCACTCTTGATAAAGGTCGCGTTCTGGTTAGTGTTGATAGGCATGGCAGCGCTGCTGGCGCCCTCGCCGGCTTGGCCCGAGTGGCTAGCGCGAATGGTGTTGTCGACAGGAGTCGCGCTCGGCCTAACCGCAGTTGGCATCAAGCTCTGGGAGCGCCGCAAAGGAGGCTGAGGTGCAAGCGGATCAACCAGTAGCCTGAGTAGAGCATAGTGCCCAGGGAGTAGTGGCAATACAGGGATTGAATGAACTGCCATCTAATCTAGAGGATTTGTGAGATGGGAAAAGCAGTGTTCCAGCTAGATGATGGTTCGGTTGTTTC
>AASF01001084.1 GCA_000168735.1 Candidatus Endoriftia persephone str. Hot96_1+Hot96_2
GATCAGTTTCTGGATCCTGCCCGCTCTCCAGCACGTCCAGCTCTTCAGCCTTGGCGCGCTGAAGTATTATCTTCTGCAGATGTTCCTCTAGGTGTTCAGAAGAGCCGATGCGGTGAATTTCCCGCACTACCTTGAGGATGCGCCGGCGCAATACGTTGTACTCGCGTCGGATCTCCTGGTTGTCTGAGCCGATGAAGCGTTCGATGTTGCGGTTGAGCGGTTTCATCTGTTTCACCACCTGCACTAGCATGCGGTTGGCGATCAGAATATTGCGGATGCTCTCGATTTCCGGCTGCTGTAACGGGAATTTGCTCTGCAGTTGTGTGGCGTACTCGAGGATGCGGCCGTAGATGGTCTTGATGCGGGTGGCGTAGACCTGGTCGATGTCGATCGGGATGGCCTGGTTAGATTTCTCCAGGATCTGTCGCAGCTTCTGCTCTGATTCAATATCTCCGCGATGCACGCTGAGACCGTGGGCCAAGGATCTTGTAGGCAACTGTTTTCCAACCAGTCGTAGTGATTCATCCTTGAGTGCCTTGATGCCGGTTTGGGGAAACCTCAGGGAGGCTTCAGTGAGGAATTTGGGTTCGTCGATCTCGCGTTCTTTTTCAATCACTGGCGGCACCCAGGCCTCGGCGATCTTGACGATGCTGGGGACAAAGCCGAGCAGGAACAGAGTGTTGAGGATGTTGAAGCTGGTGTGGAACAGGGAGAGCGCTACCGGGATGGCAGTTGCGTTTAGGAAAGGGGACTCTCCCGCCAGTTCTTCTGCTATCCCGCCGACCCAATCGATGAATGGATAGAATAGCAACAGGATGCCGATGACCCCAATGAGATTGAACAGCAGGTGTGCCCGGGCTGCACGCTTGGCATGATAGTTGGCCACCAGCGCAGCCAGATTGGCGGTGATGGTGGTGCCGAGGTTTTGTCCCAATACCATCGCAGCGGCGCTGTCGAATGGGGAGCCAGCCCTTTCATGAACAACATTCACNTCATAGGTTCAGGGGTCACATTGTGCTGGTCATCTGGAAATGATTGCACTGATCAGAGTCAGCAGAGTGCCAGCCACCATGAAGAACAGCACCGAGAAGTAGCCCAGCGTGGTGTACTCTACGAGAAAGGCGAGGACCTCGGGGTGGTTGCGGATGTACGGGCACCGAGTCTTTAAGAAACTGCAGGCCGATGAACAGAAGGGCAAAGCCGATGATGAATCGGCCCCAGTTTTTGTTGGTTTTATGTTGTGACAGGCTGAGCAGAAAGCCGGCGCCGATCAAGGGGATAGCGATGGCGCTTATCTTTACCTTGAAGCCGAGGATGGAGATCAGCCAGGCGGTGACGGTGGTGCCGATGTTGGCTCCCATGATCACGCCGACCGCCTCGGTCAGGGTCAGCAGGCTGGCATTGACGAAGCTGACCACCATCAGGGTGGTGGCGGAGGAGGACTGAATCACGGCGGTGATGAAGAAGCCGGTAAGCACGGCAAAGATACGGTTGGAGGTGGTGGTGGCCAGTATCGAACGCATCCGGTTACCAGCCAGATGCAGCAGGGCATCGCTCATCACCGTCATGCCATAGAGAAACAGGCCGAGTGAGCCGAGCAGTGTCAGGATGTTGGTGAAGCCGTAGTCCATAGGCGGGTTATCTGGGTTGAC
>AASF01001083.1 GCA_000168735.1 Candidatus Endoriftia persephone str. Hot96_1+Hot96_2
ATTAGCGGCGCGAATTACCTTGATCAGGTTGCTCATGCCAAGGCGGAATACCGGCGCTACCTCGAACTCTATCCTGAGGGTGAGGATGCCAAGCGAGTTAATCAACGCCTGGTTGGCCTGATCTCTGCGACCCAGACCCCCAAGGAAAAGTTGCGGGAGAGTCGCATTACTACCCAGCCCGGGCAGGAGCGGGAGGCAGAGTGGGAAGTCTACGGTAGTCTCTCGCAGTCCTATCAGCGTGATGCCAGTCAGAGCAACTTTATCGATACCGATGTCAATTTCGAGGATGAGATGGAGAGCGTCAACCGTTCGGAGATTGCCACTAGTCTCGACATCTCTGCCAGACGCCGCAGCCAGGATTATGATCTGCGTTTTCAGTTCAGCGGCGGCTATGATGTTGATCTGCTGACTGGTGGATCAGGAGACCAGAAATCCCTGACTGAGGCCTTCATCGAGCTGGACCGTCAGAGTCAGGGCCTGGCTTGGCCGTGTTGGTCGGCAGCGCTTCAGGTCAAGCGGCATCCTGAGCCGATTTGATGGTGGTGTTTTTGGCTATCAATTTAATGAGGATACACGCTTTAATATCTACACGGGCTTTCCCGTCGATGCATCAAAAGATGTCTTCATCCGCCAGGATAAGTGGTTCTATGGCGCCAATATGGAGATGGATGCGCTGATTGATGATGTGGGATGTAATCTTGTTTGCTATCGAGCAGCGAACGGATCATCTGGTGGATCGGCGGGCGATTGGCACTGAAGTCAGATATTT
>AASF01001082.1 GCA_000168735.1 Candidatus Endoriftia persephone str. Hot96_1+Hot96_2
AACGAATTCGCCCTTGATCATGGCGCCCTCGGATGAGAACGAGTGCAGCCGCATGCTGCGAGACCGCCTACGACTATCCGGGGGCCGGCAATGGTGCGCTATCCGCGTGGCGGTGGTACCGGGGCGGAAGTGGAGCAGCCGGCCAAGCCCCTCGAGCTGGGACAGGGGCGGCTGCGCCGCGAGGGCTGCCGGGTAGCGCTGCTCAGCTTCGGTAGTCTGCTGCAGACCGCGCTGGCGGCGGCCGAGCAGCTCGATGCGACAGTCGCCGACATGCGCTTCGTCAAACCCTTGGACGAGGCGCTGGTCCTGGATCTGGCCAAGCCGCCACGAATTGCTAGTGACGCTGGAGGAGAACCAGGTCCAGGGCGGTGCCGGCTCCGCGGTCAACGAATATCTGGCGCACATCGGCCATAGTGTGCGGCTGCTCAACCTGGGGGCTGCCCGACCGATTTATCCCACCATGCCACCCAAACAGCAGCAACTGGCCGAGTGTGGCCTCGATCTGCGGGGTGTGCTCGATTCGGTGAGCGGGGCGCTTGAAAGAGTTACCCGCCAGCGTCTATCAGACCTCCGCCTGATTCCAGGATTCTCTCGCGCAATGCTGCAGATAGAACCGATTCCCGCCTTTTGATGATAACTACATCTGGATGCTCAGCTCAGAGGATTCGGCGCTGGTCACGCTGGTTGATCCCGGTGATGAGACGCCGGTGCTGGAGCGGC
>AASF01001081.1 GCA_000168735.1 Candidatus Endoriftia persephone str. Hot96_1+Hot96_2
TAACGAATCGCCCTGATCAGATCCTCCAGAGTGAGGTCGAGTCGGTCCTGGATAATCTGGGTACGGCGCGGGTCGTTGTACTGCTCGCGAATCGCCAGCAGCTCGTCGCGAATCACCTCCATCAGCCGGAAAGAACTGGAGAGAATATCGAGCAAATTCGCAATCTTTTCGAGTAACTCCTCGTACTCCTTGATGATTTTGTCCTGCTCAAGACCGGTCAAGCGGGTGCAGACGCAGATCCAGAATCGCCTGCGCCTGGATCTCCGTGAGACAGGTAACCCTGTTCAGAGAGCCCAAACTCCAGCGCCAGACCCTCCGGACGGGTGCTGTCGGCACCGGCGCGCTGGAGCATCGCCTCCACCGTGCCCGACTGCCAGTGCCGTGCCAGTAGCGCGAGCTTCGCCTCAGCCGGACTGGAGGCCGCCTTGATCAGCGCAAATCACCTCGTCAATATTCGCCAAAGCAACCGCCAGCCCCTCCAAAACATGGGCCCGATCCCGCGCCTTGCGCAACTCGAACAGGGTACGGCGAGTCACCACCTCGCGGCGGTGGCGGATGAAATACTCCAGCATCTGCTTCAGATTGAGCAGCCGCGGTTGGCCGTCCACCAGGGCCACCATATTGATACCGAAGACGCTCTGCATCGCCGTCTGCTGGAACAGGTTGTTAAGCACCACCTCCGCCACTTCGCCGCGGCGCAGCTCGATGACCATGCGCATGCCATCTTTGTCGGACTCATCGCGCAGTTCGGTGATACCCTCGATCTTCTTCTCTTTGACCAGCTCGGCGATCTTTTCCAGCAGACGCGCCTTGTTCACCTGATAGGGCAGCTCGTGAACGATGATGCGCTGTCTGTTACTACTGTCGAGACTTTCGATCTCGGTGCGGGCGCGCATATAGATGCGGCCGCGGCCGGTCCGATAGGCCTCTTTGATACCGTGGGCGCCGTTGATAATAGCGGCGGTGGGAAAGTCGGGCCCCGGGCAGATACTGCATCAGCTCACTCATGCTGATCGCCTCATTGTCCACC
>AASF01001080.1 GCA_000168735.1 Candidatus Endoriftia persephone str. Hot96_1+Hot96_2
GATCACCCTGGCGATGGGTTTTGTCCATCCGGTTCACGAGGGCATGCTCGAAGAGCTGGGCGTGGAGCTGGATGGCCGCGGCAACGTCAAGGGTGAGACCGAAGGTGTGGATGCCTACAAGACCTCGATCGAGGGGGTCTATGCGGCGGGAGATATGCGCCGGGGGCAGTCGCTGGTGGTCTGGGCGATCCGTGAGGGGCGTCAGTGCGCCAAGGCGGTGGACGAATATCTGATGGGTTCGTCTGATCTACCTCGATAAGGCTGAGTTATCGGGCTGGCTAAAAAAGGGGCTGCGGCCCCTTTTTTTGTGGTTGTCACTCAGGTCAGATGGAAAACCGTCAGCTCCTGGTCGGGATTGAAACGCCAGTCGATGTGGGTCCAGCTGGGGGCGATCTCCAGTCCACCAATGTTGAAGCGCTGGTACTTCTCCTGAATGACCGCCTGCATCTCCTGGGGCGTGAGGCCGACACAGATGATGTCGTAGGCATTGGCAATGGCATGTTGTGAGGTGGCCGAAAAGTAGGGGCTCTCGGGGGTTCGAAAACCACTCCACTCTCTCTCTCCACCGCAGTGATAGTTGTTGATTATGAGCGGCTTGCCAAGATATTTGCGCAGTTTGATGAGATTCTTATAGGCGCGCCGGTTAACGAAATTCCAAGCCCGTTGCTCGCCAAACCGGGTGTAGATTGCCGGTGGCACCAGTTCGGCAAGGTGGAAATAGTCACTCATTGTTTTCTCCTTTCAGTTTGATCGGGCCAGTGACGAGGGTGGCCGGCAGATTGTCTAATAACAGTGGGATTAAATCATCGTGTATGGCTGAGGTGCGTGATCCTGATAGAAAAGAGTGTAGTTGACCTGCCTGGGTGGCTGGCTAAGCTGAAGAAATAGCTTGGTTTTATGGAGACTTCAGGTCGGTTATGCTGCTCCCTTGTTCGTTGCAAGCCAAGAGAAGCCCGAAAGGTTTTTTCCAATGGAAAGGGGAAGAAAGTTGATGGGGTGCTTCCTAGCAACCCATTTTGAGCAGATCAGGGTGGTCTCGATTCCCAATGATCTGGATGCCAGTGAGGCGTTTCGCTATGCCACCGGCATTATTGCCCAGGCCGAGGAGTCCAGAGGGCGACTACTCATGGGATGATATTGCAGAGGCGCTGGAGGCGCGGGGTTTTATCCAAGTCGATGTAGTACTCGGTCCTGAACTCGACTGAAACAAAAAGGGGCAACGGCTTGCTGCCGCAGCCCCTCTCTTCGATATCAAGGTTTCGGAAGGCTCAATTGTCGCCAAACTCGTCCATATCCATCTGCAGCAGGATCGCCTTACGCAACAATTTCTGCTCGTTCTGCATGGTCCGCTTGATATTGCTGATCTCCTTCTCCAGGTCCTGAATGCGGTAGATCAGTTCTTCGGCATTCATCTCTACATCCGGCGAGATGCTGATACCGCCGCCAGCGACTGCCCGATTGCCACTGGAGTGTATCTCCCGAGACTGACCGCCGAGTTGTGTTTGATTTGGCTGCTGGGGTAGCTGACTTCCTGCTGAAAAGTTCAGTGATCACCGAGTCGATGGCTTTGTCGTCAAGGGTGTGCAGCTCTTCGAGGCAACCGTAGAGCATCAGGCGGTCGCAGATCGAATTGATCCGGCGCGGAACGCCATTGGTGAAGTCGAAGATCTTCTTGAAGACCTCGTCAGTGAGCTCCTGTGATCATTCTTCCAGCCAACCAGCTGCAGTCTGTGTGCTTGATGTACTTTTCTGGTCTCTGTCAGCGCTGAGCGGCTCTAGGTGGTAGGAAGCGATGATGCGCTGACGGAATTGCTCCATGCCGGGGCTTTGCAGGGTGCGCTTGAACTCCTCCTGGCCGAGCAGGAAGGTCTGTACCAGTGGCCTTATCAGCAACCCTGGAAAGTTGGAGAGCATGCGTAGCTCCTCGACAGAGCGGGCCGGCAGGTTCTGTGCCTCGTCCACCACCAGCAGGATCTGCTTGCCCTCAGCATGACGGGTGCGGGCGATCGCCTCCAGATTATGCAACAGGGTGGCCTTGTTGAGGCCCTCGTGGGCCAGACCGAAGGAGGCGCAGACCATGCGCAGCATATCGTCAGGATCGACCTGGGTGGTGACTAGCTGGGCGGCCATCACATCTTTGTTGGATATCTCTTGGAACAGGTTGCGCACCAAGGTGGTTTTGCCGGTTCCGATACC
>AASF01001079.1 GCA_000168735.1 Candidatus Endoriftia persephone str. Hot96_1+Hot96_2
TGAATTTAGCGGCGCGAATCGCCCTTGATCAAGGGCGGGCTGAAGCTGAAGAACCCGAATCAAACCCCCAGTGTGCAAAAGGCCTGGGGTCGGTTCGAGCGCCGCCTGCAGCTGCAGCAGTCGCCCAAGCTGCTGAGCGATGCCCGGGGCCTGCTGATGGAGGGTAACCTGCCCATGCAGTGGGTGCTCGACCATGAGCGCCGCAGCGTGCTGCAGGGGGTGAGAATGCCCGCTGAAACCATCCTGCCAAAGGTCGGGCAGAACGGGCAGTTTCTCGACCCGCGCCTGTGTCTATGAACAACACGACCTGGCCAACGGCGCCATCCTGTTCACCTTCGCGCTCTGGGCAGCTCACCCTGGGCCGGCTCACCCCGGGACAACTTCGACGATTGGGGCAGCCTGGGCCGCCCCTACCTGGATGCGGCCCGCTCGGTCTGGAAGAAGCTTGGTGATTGACCGAGGAAGACCTGGTGCTGCGCCGGCGAATGCGGGCACCCGGTACGGGTAGCCCATGTGCTCGAGGGGGCCAACAAGGAGGAGCTGGCCTCTTACCGGGATCAGGTCGAGCGAGACCAGGCGGAAGGCATCACCACCGACTACTACCTGAACAAAAAGGGTGCGGTGAGCCCGGTGCAGGGCGATGCCAACCTGGATCAGATCGCCGACGTGGCCCATCTACTCGACACCTTCTTCTCTGGCTCTCCCGCCCCCAAGGGCCTGTTCGGCTACGTGGGTGACCTCAGTCGGGGACATCCTCGAAGACCTGAAGCGGGATTTCTTTGAAGAAGTGGACGCCATCCAGGATGAGCTCTCCACCGTCTACCAGACAGGCTTTGAACTGCAGCTGCTACTAGACGGCATGAGCCCGGACAACTTCGATTTCAGCGTCGAGTTTGCCGAGCGGCGCACCGAAACCCCCAACCAGGCGGCCGATCGGGCGCTGAAGTGGCAGGCCCTTGGCATCAGCCAGCAGACCGTGCTCGACATCATCAACCTGGATGCAGAGACAGAACTGAAGCGCAAGCAGCAGGAGCGGGGCAAGTGGAATCCATATCCCGACCCCAATGCCATCAACCCCAAGCGGCCCAGCGTGAGTATCACGCCTGGCAACGCAAAAAAAGGGGAGAGCGCCACCACCATCAGCACCCGGTCAGGCAATGACTAAACAGGAGCGCTGATTGATGTACGGC
>AASF01001078.1 GCA_000168735.1 Candidatus Endoriftia persephone str. Hot96_1+Hot96_2
AATTAGCGGCCGGATTCGCCCTTGATCACGATCGGACCAGGATAGGTGCCAGCTGGCGGGCGCAGGGTGCCGCCGGGGGCGGTTAGATCGAATGAACAGCTGCAGTGGCGGCAGGCAGTGGCCGGGGCCAGCGATCAGCAGGCCGGCCAACAAACAGAAGGTGGAGAGGGTCGGGCGTGTCATGGATAAGCTGCATCCAGTATTACTGCTGTCTCTCAACCGCGGAGACCATCCGATACTACCGCGAAACGCCTGGCTTGGCAGCTGGCTTGGCCAGCAACACAGTGATGGATTTCGCGCGCTCAACCCATCTACATTTGAAACCAAAGTCTCTGTTTTATGTTGCCGGATTAATATTAATACCGGCTCGGCTGCGGCCAGTCGATATGCCGATAGTCACGGCAGCGCCAACCATGCAGGGTGCGCACCACGCCACCTCCAGCGGTGACGGCCGGTACACTCCCAACCGACTTGCACTCGGCAAACGCCTGCAGCAGTGCAGGCGCCAGGCCCGCATAATCTGTGACATAGAGGGCGCTTCGCCCCTGCTCCCGCTCCAACCCAGGCCAGAGATGGTACTGGGTAAACCGCCCACCGCCAGATGGCAGCGGATAGACCGGCAGCCGTTGCGGCCAGTAGAAGGCCAGTTCACTGGCCAGGTGGTAGTGGGAGGCGATCAGGAAATCGACTGGCCCCGCCTGCGCTGCCAGGGTCGCTATCGACTCCCGCCAGGCCTGGGTCTTCTTCAGATAGCTCTTGTGCAGCGGCAGACCAAACAGCTGCGGAAAGGGGACCAGGATCGAGACTAGCATGCCGGCCAGCAGCCCCGCGACCATAAAGCGTCGGTGGCGCTCAAACCACTCCCCCGCATAGCCCGCAAACAGCACGATCACACCGATGTGGATCGGCGCAGGCCAGTTGAGCTGCACCTTGCCGCCGAATGA
>AASF01001077.1 GCA_000168735.1 Candidatus Endoriftia persephone str. Hot96_1+Hot96_2
GTTCGTCCACTACCGGCCGCGCACCCTGGTCCTCAACAACCTGGAGTTCGACCACGCCGACATCTTCGACGACCTGGCGCAGATCCAGCGCCAGTTCCATCACTGCTGCGCACCGTGCCAGGCAATGGCCTGGTGATCACCCCGGCCCAGGACGCCAATCTGGCCGCCGTGCTCGAGCAGGGTTGCTGGACCCCGCTCGAGTCGTTCGATGCGGAGCGGGAGGCGACCTGGCAAGCGGCATCCGCCAGCGCCGACGGCAGCCGCTTCGAGCTGATCTGTGAGGGCAAACCGGCCGGGCGGGTCGAGTGGGGGTTGCTCGGGCGTCACAACATCAACAATGCCCTGGCGGCGATCGCCGCGGCGCGCCATGCCGGGGTGCCGGTGGCGGTCTCGATTGAGGCGCTACGGGAGTTTCGTAACGTCAAACGGCGCCTGGAGCTGATCGGTGAGGTGGGCGGGGTGCGCGTCTACGATGACTTTGCCCACCACCCCACGGCCATCCGCACCACCCTGGAGGGGCTGCGCGGACGGGTCGGCTCGCAACGCATCATCGCGGTGCTGGAGCCGCGCTCCAACACCATGCGCCGCGGTGTGCATGCGGGTGAGCTGGCCGGGGCGCTGCAGGTGGCTGATCGGGTACTCTTCTTTCGCCCTGCTGAACTGGCCTGGGATGCGGCGGCGGCACTCCAGCCACTGGGGGATCGTGTCGCTCTGTTTGACAGCAGCGAGGCGATCATTGAAGCGTTGGCCGAGACCGCCCAGCCTGGCGATCATCTGCTGATC
>AASF01001076.1 GCA_000168735.1 Candidatus Endoriftia persephone str. Hot96_1+Hot96_2
CCTTAATTCGATTGAAGGGAGCGGAGTTGGAAATACGGGGTTCAATCATCGCCCTGCCGACACGGCCCGTGCACGAGCGCGAGGTCGATCCCTCCCATATTGCCCCCCGTCCAGAAACCACTGATCCGACCCTGGTGGAGCGGTCGACGCCCCGTCCTGTGGCGACGCCAGAGCGGGCAGAGGCGCTCTTTGCCAGGCGCCATCGCCAGCAGAATCTGGCACAGGACGAGATCGACCAACGTGCCCGCCAGGCCCTGAATGCCTACCAATCTCTCGATCAGATCAATGAGCGGGATTACGTCAGCGCCGTGTTGGGCATCGACGAATACGCCTGATCGGCTGGTATCGCCAGATGATCCTCCAGGATGCAGCTGGCACGACTTCCTTCGCAATCCTTTAACTCCCCCCATGGATAGTCCATCTTGAAGACTCCAATCCGCTCAGGATAGCGCTCCTGCAGGAGCGCTATGGTTGAGTGGCAAGCAGGCGTTACAGGGGGGTTATGCATGGTCTATGCGCTGGTGATATTGGGGGGGCTGCTAGCGATAGCCCTGCTTGGAAGTGAGGGGGCTGTTTTTGGCGCAGTGATTGGCTGGCTTGTGGGCAAGTTGCTCAGGCTGGAGGGCCGACTCTCTCGGCTAGCACACGAGCTGGAACAGTTGCAGAGGGAGAGGTCGGTTGTGCAGCCCGCTGAGTCACTTGACGCGCAACGGGTCAAGCCGCCAGCTGCAGCGCCGGAAGCCTTAGAAGTGATGCCAAAATGGACTCATGAAGCCCCGTCTGAGGTGCTGCGGGCTCCTCCGGAAATCACTGCATCCATGTCCTTTGAGCCGCCTGACCCCTCCCTGAAGAGGCCTGCTCGCAGTGCCTGGTTGGGCAGCTTGATTGAATGGCTCAAAGGCTATCTGAGTGGTGGCAACCTGATCGTGCGTGTCGGCGTCATCGTGCTCTTTTTCGGTGTCGCCTTCCTATTGAAATATGCCGCCGAGCACAGCCAACTGCCGATGGAGTTGCGCCTGGTCGGCGTGGCACTGGGCGGTGTATTGATGCTGGGGTTCGGCTGGCGACTGCGCCACCAGCGAGAGAGCTACGCCCTGGCGCTGCAGGGTGGGGCGGTGGGGCTGCTCTATCTGACCGTGTTCGCCGCGCTGCGCCTCTACAATCTGATTCCCGCCAGCATGGCGTTTGCGCTGCTGTTGCTGTTTGTCGCCTGTTCGGCACTGTTGGCGCTACTGCAGAACTCCCGGGCATTGGCGCTGTTGGGCAGTGCCGGTGGTTTTCTGGCGCCGTTGCTGATCTCCACCGGGGAGGGGAGCCACGTCGCCCTGTTCGGCTACTATCTGCTGCTCAACACCGGCATCCTGGCGATCGCCTGGTTCCGTGCCTGGCGCATCCTCAATCTGCTCGGGTTTGGCTCCACCTTCGTCATTGGCAGCCTCTGGGGCTTTCAGATTCTATCGCTCCGAATTCTTCGCCACCACTGAGCCCTTCCTGATCGCATTCTTTTTGATGTATGTGGCGGTGGCGGCTGCTGTTTGCGCTGCGTCAGCCACCCAATCTCAAAGGCTGGGTAGATGGTTCACTGGTGTTTGGCGTGCCGCTGGCGACGGCGGCGCTGCAGGCCGCGCTGGTAAAAGGATTTCGAGTATGGGCTGGCGTTCAGTGCCCTGGCCCTTTGGGGCGGTTTCTATATCAGCTTGGCGGCGCTGCTGTTCCGCCGCAGCGGAGAGAGTCTGCGCCTGCTCTGTGAGAGCTTCCTCGCCACCGGTGTGGTGTTCTCCACCTTGGCTATTCCGTTCGCCCTGGAGGGGCGTCTGAGTTCCGCCTTTTGGGCGCTGGAGGGGGGGGCGATGATCTGGATCGGCATCCGTCAGTCACACCTCCTGCCGCGGCTGTTCGGTCTGTTTGCTGCAGCTTGCTGGCCGGGCTGCTCTATCTCGAAGCGGGGTATCGCATCGATTGGGGGCTGCCGCTGCTCAACAGCCTCTATCTGGGGGCGGCGCTGATTGCCTTTGCCGGCATCTTCAGCGCCTTCTATCTCGATCGCCATTGGCAGCAGAGCCATCCTTTGGAGCGCCGTTTGACGCCGCTGTTTTTTGCCTGGGGGCTGCTCTGGTGGCTCGGCGGGAATTTTCAGGAGATCCTGCACTTTGCTCAGGGGGTCGATGAATCGAGTTGGCTGCTGCTCTTGCTGACGGCCACCGCAGTGGGGGCGGAGCTGCTGCGTCGGCGGCTCGACTGGCCGCGCCTGCGCCTGGTCTCTCTGGGATTGTTGCCGGCACTGTTGCTGATGCTGGTGTCGATGGGGCAGGTCCACGGCCATTACCTGATCGGCTGGGCGAGCTTGGGCTGGGTGCTGATGTTCGCCGCACTCTACTGGATCATACGAGAGCTGGAGTGGGATGAGATGCCGCCCCAACTGCAGCGCTACTGGCATGCCGGCAACTTCTGGGCGCTCTGCTGGCTGTTGAGTCTGGAGACGGCCTGGCGGATCGATTGGCTGATTGCTGGGGGCGCGAGCTGGGAGCTGAGTGGCTGGGGTTTTGTGCCGCTGCTGATGCTGCTGTTGCTGATGCATGGTGGACGCTGGCTGCGCTGGCCGTTGGCGCGTCTGACCGATCTCTACAGCACGATAATTGCCGCGCCGCTGGCCGCCTGGCTGCTGGGTTGGGGGCTGCTGGTCAACTTCACCAGTCCTGGTGATCCTAGCCCGCTGGCCTATCTTGCACTGTTCAACCCGCTCGATCTGACCATGCTGGCGCTGCTGTTGGCGTTGCTGCAGTGGTGGCGGC
>AASF01001075.1 GCA_000168735.1 Candidatus Endoriftia persephone str. Hot96_1+Hot96_2
TTGATCCCCAAGATCCAACTCCTGCCGGTACCACAGAGGCTCAGGTTGCTGCGGCGCGGCAGGCAGGCCATCTGCTGTTCCAGCCCGGCATCTCCGATGGCCTGGGCGCGGCATTACTGGAGGAGATCCGCGCACTCAAGGCCCCGCTCCTGGTCACTCAGAACAGCGGCTGCGCCCTGCAAATTCGCAACCTGCTGCAACAGGCAGGAGTGGCGATCGAGGTGCTGGGGCCCGCTCGAGCCTGATCCTCCGGCAACTGCAGCAGACCAGGCACTAATACCCGAACCGGTTGAACTCCACTCCTCAGAGAGGCTATCTTAAGCATTATGAATGCACGAAGTTACACCTCGGCCGAGCGTCTGATCCTCGGTTTCGACCAGGCCCTGCGCACCGTGTTTGGCCGCCCCCAAGTCACCGAGCGAGCCAATCCCGCACACGGCCTCGACGAGTCAGAGATGAGCGAGCAGGAGCGCGACGAGACTGCACGCCTGATGCGCATTAACCACACCGGTGAGGTCTGCGCCCAGGCGCTCTATCAGGGCCAGGCGCTGACTGCCAAGCTGCCGGAGGTGCGCGACAGCATGGAGCGCGCCCGCTCAGGAGGAGAACGACCATCTGGCTTGGTGTGAAAGACGCCTCGATGAGCTGGATAACCGCAAGAGCGTGCTCAATCCGCTCTGGTTCGCCGGCTCGTTCGCCATCGGCGCCGCCGCCGGGCTGGCCGGCGACAAGTGGAGCCTGGGCTTTGTCGCCGAGACCGAACATCACGCTGGAGGCGCACCTGAACAGCCATCTGCAACAATTGCCCAGCCAGGACAAGGGCGAATTCGTT
>AASF01001074.1 GCA_000168735.1 Candidatus Endoriftia persephone str. Hot96_1+Hot96_2
GCGAATTGAATTAGCGGCGCGATCGCCCTTGATCCTGCACTAGATCGGCCTGGTAGTAGCGTCGGTTGTCTGGATTGACCCACCGCCACATGGCTTCATCTACAGCGAGCTCAATAGCCGCATACCCTGCTGCACCACACGACCAGTTCAATCCCTCATGGGATCACCTGGTAGAGCATCAGGTAGCGCGCCCCACAGATAGATACCGGAAACCCGCAGCGAGGCCTGGTCGGCTTGTCTCAGCTCCGGGTTCTCAGCAAGCAGATGATCGGCAGCATCCGGGTTGGCTTGGGCGATGTAGAGCCAGAGGTCGATCAGATCCCCCCCCTAAAGCGAGGATTAAGTGTACAGCGATGAATAGCGCTCACCTATATCCGGACAGCTGTCGCGAGAGAGGGTAGAGAGCAAGCTGGTCTTATATTTGGAGAAGCTGCGCCGATAGAGCTGGAAGTGGTGGGTAAGATCAAGCACCCAGGTGGGAACTTGGGTGGGGTGGCACTTGATTTCCAGGATCACGCTGTTGCCTGGGTCACCACCCCAATCGTAGATGGTCTCATCATCATACGGGACCATTCGGTGAGGGTCTGGCAGTAGATTATACGCCTCCTGATAGTAGCAGCGCATATCCATATCCATGGTCACTCGGGCGTAATCATCCACGACAGAGGCAAACGCGCGCCGACGGTACTGGGTGAGAATCTTTGGCTCAGCCGCGTAACTGGTGGCCAGTCGCAGGAACAGGGACTTATTGTCGCTATCGAGGCTCGTTTCATCCTCCCGGATCTGGTAAGCCGGATCGTTGAGAATCCCAG
>AASF01001073.1 GCA_000168735.1 Candidatus Endoriftia persephone str. Hot96_1+Hot96_2
CGAATACGCCCCTTGATCCGCAGATGAAGCGTCTTAAGCTGCATGGATACAACAACCTGACCAAGACCCTCAGCGTTCAATATCTACGATATCTGCTATGCGGCGACAGCCCTCGCAAGTAAAGGAGTATATCGAGTATATCGATGATGCCTATAACGCCGAGCGCCTGACCCAGATCTTGACCGATGTGGCCAACATCATTGGCGCCAATATCCTGAATATCGCGCATCAGGATTACGATCCCCAGGGGGCCAGCGTCACCATGCTGATCTCCGAGGAGCCAGTGGCGGCGCAGCAGCTCTCCAATACCGAGGCGCCGGGGCCGCTGCCCGATGCGGTGGTGGCACACCTCGACAAGAGCCACATCACCGTGCATACCTACCCAGAGAGCCACCCGGAGAACAGCATTAGTACCTTCCGCGTCGATATCGACGTCTCCACTTGCGGGCGTATCTCGCCACTGAAGGCGCTCAACTATCTGATCCACTCATTTGAGTCGGATATCGTGATTATGGACTACCCGGGTGCGCGGTTTAACCCGCGATGTGGGAGGCAAAAAGCACTACATCGATCACAAGATCAACTCGATCCAGAACTACCTGGCCCGCGACACCAAAAATCGCTACCAGATGATGGACGTCAACGTCTATCAGGAGAACA
>AASF01001072.1 GCA_000168735.1 Candidatus Endoriftia persephone str. Hot96_1+Hot96_2
ATCAACGGGTTGAGATAGAGCAGCGCGGGTAAACAGGTGTATCGACAACGCGTGCACCCCGGGCGGAGACAACACCAGTTCCCAGCAGGATGCTGTAGAGCAACGCCGGATGTTCTGTCAGGGGAGGAAAGGGCAGCAGAAACAGCCCGGCCCAAGTAAAGCCGGTGAGAATCGAGGCAAATGAGTAGGCCCGAACCCAATTGGCCGGGGGCGTGCTGAGGGTTGATCGCCAAGCCGATGTAGCAGGATCACAGCCAGGCGGGCGGCAATGGTGGCAAGACAAGGTGCCATACCAGAGCCAAATGGCCTGGCCGGGCATTACCACCCAAAGCACCCCGACCAACACCAGACCGGCGAGCGCGATCGTGAGATTGGCGTAGGGCCCGAAGGCGAACAACACCCGCTCCTGCTCCCTGACGATTCGCGCCTTCAGGCTCTGAGACACCGCATCCTGCCGTTGATCTGCTTCCATTTCCATCCTCCAACCCAACCAATCCCTAAAAATACCCGATCGATTTCAACACAGCAGACCCGCCACACAACATCGACCTGCTCTGATCTTCACAACACCCTCTAGTGGGAATCCAGAGGCTCAATTATGTTATCGCTCCACAGCAAAGCCAATCGATAAAGCGGACAACTGAGTCCACACAACTGCAACTTAGGACTTTGATTCTTTTTTTAGCTCGTGGTTAGACTAGTAGTTGGAAAGGTTAGATGGGGCTATAAATTAGGTTGCAACAGGACGCGCGACCCGACTACCCGACAGTTGCACAGAAGCGCTGTCGGGCTCTGGCACAGGACAGATAGGACCTGCAAAGTGAAATGAAAAAATGGCAAACTGCCACTATTG
>AASF01001071.1 GCA_000168735.1 Candidatus Endoriftia persephone str. Hot96_1+Hot96_2
GATCAGCGCCGATCTGCATCGCAGTGGTCGTTTCAAGGTACTGCCACGGGAGGATCTGCTGGCGCTGCCAAGCAGTGGCGATGAGGTCGAGTTCAAGGATTGGCGTATCCTCGGCGTGGAGAACCTGGTGGTGGGACAGATCCAGCCCAACGGTCCGGGTGGCTACATCGTCCGCTTCCAGCTGTTCGACGTATTCCGTGGCGAGCAGCTGACCGGCTACAGTATCCCCACTACCGCCCCCAATCTGCGCAGCACCGCCCACCATGTGGCGGATCTAATCTATGAGGTGCTGCTTGGGATGAAGGGGGCCTTTGCCACCCGCATCGCCTATATCACCTCCCAACAGGGTGCCAATGGCGAGCAGCAGGTGGCGCTGCGGGTGGCGGATGCGGATGGCCACAATCCAGAGACCATCGTCAGCTCCAGCGAGCCACTGATGTCGCCGGCCTGGTCGCCGGACGGTCGCAAGATCGCCTATGTCTCGTTCGAGAACGGTCGCTCGGCGATCTACATGCAGGAGGTCTACACCGGCCATCGGCGTAAGATCACCGAGTTCAAGGGGATCAACAGCGCCCCCGGCCTGGTCACCGGATGGTCGCAAGCTGGCGATGACTCTGTCGAAGGGCGGCAATCCCGACATCTATGTCTTCGACTTCACCACCCGCAAGCTGCGCCAGATCACCCGCCACTACGCCATCGACACCGAGCCGGCCTGGTCGCCGGATGGCCGCAGCATCGTCTTTACCTCAGACCGGGGCGGCAAACCGCAGATCTACAAGACCCCATCTTACGGCGGCAAGGCGGAGCGGGTGACCTTTCAGAACAGTTACAATGCCCGCGCCTCCTATGCGCCGGATGGTAAGTCGCTGGCCATGGTGACGCGGGAGAACGGTCAGTATCGTATCGCTACCTTGCAGCTCGACTCTGGTGTGATGCAGGTGTTGAGCCGCGGCTCGCTGGACGAGTCGCCGAGTTTCGCGCCGAACGGCAGCATGATAATTTACGCCTCCAAAAAGGGGCAGGCAAGGCGTGCTCTCTGCGGTCTCGGTGGATGGCCGGGTGCATCAGCGGTTGGCGTTGGAGGGGGGAGATCTGCGTGAGCCGGTCTGGTCCCCGATTTATAAAATGACAGCCCGAGCGGACGATGCGAGTCGCGTTTCGAGTTCGATCTTGGCGTTTGCAGAGGCTCGCACCGATGTGGACGAGCTGAATTGATTGGTGGAGGAGATAAAGATGCGGAGTGATTTGATCAGGGCGATTCGTT
>AASF01001070.1 GCA_000168735.1 Candidatus Endoriftia persephone str. Hot96_1+Hot96_2
GGCGAATGAATTAGCGGCCGGAATTGCCTTGATCAGCCAGGTTCTGCGATGCCTCGAAACCCTGTGCATGCACCTGCACATGGCCGGTGAAACTAAGGATGAAGTTGGTGCGCATCTGCTCGAGCCAGCCATCGTTGAGCGCGCCGAGCAGGGTCAGGGTGGCGATACCGAAGATCATCACGGAGAGGGTGATGAGGGTGCGCCGCGGATTGCGCCAGAGATTACGCAGACTCAGCTGCAGATAGAGGCGGGCGGGGAGCCTGGTTGCGTCAGACATGGCGCAGCGCCTCGGCGGGTTGCAGCCGGCTGACTCGCCGCGCGGGGTAGATGCCCGCCAGCAGGGAGGTGAGCAGGATCGCCAGGGTGGTGATGCCGAGATGTTGCAGGTTGAGATTCGGGTAGATCAGCGGGTCGACATAGAAGCGGGTGGTGGAGCCCAGCAGCAGCGACAGATCGATGCCGGTGTGTTGGGTGAGCAGCACAATCGCAATACCGAGCAGAATGCCGCAGAAGATGCCAAGCAGGCCGATCGCCAGCGCCTCGCTGAGGATCATCAGGGTGAGTTGACGGGGCTGGGTGCCGATCGCCATGAATATACCAAATTCGCGGGTGCGTTCAAGCATCGACAGCAACAGGGTATTGAGTTCACCGGCCAGCACAATGAACAACAACAAACGCCGAGGAACAGGTAGAGGAAGCCGTTGTGCAGGGTGATCCACTCCTGCATCACCGGAAACATGTCGCTCCAGGCCATCACCTCCAGGTCCTGATCGGCTAGTGTCAGCAGAAGATCCGCCTTCAGCGAATTGAGGCGCTCTTCCGGAACCCTGACCACCAGGTCTGTAACGCCACCGGGGAAGTCGAGCATCTCCTGCAGTGCGCTTAGGCTGGTGAGCGCCATGCCACGGTCG
>AASF01001069.1 GCA_000168735.1 Candidatus Endoriftia persephone str. Hot96_1+Hot96_2
TTCGCCCTGATCAACGCCGAGGGTGAGCGTATCAGTGGAGCGCTATGCTCCCAGCGGCCAGGCACCTGGCGAGTCGTGACGTGGTCAGCCCGCTCCATCGCCACTGAGATCCGCGAGGGACGCGGCTGCGGGCCGGACAAGGGATCATGTGCTGCTCAAAGTCGACCATCTGGGAGAGGCAGTGGTGGCGAAGCGGCTGCCGGGCATTCGCGACACCTGCCGTACCTTCCTGCACATTGACCCCGCCTCTGAACCGATCCCGGTGTTTCCCACCGGCCACTATGTGATGGGCGGCATCCCCAGCAACCGCTTCGGCGACGTGGTGGTGCCGGTACGGGAGGGGCCGGAGGAGGCGATCCCCGGGCTCTATGCCGCGGGAGAGTGCGCCTGTGTCTCGATTCACGGCGCCAACCGGCTGGGCGGCAACTCGCTGCTCGATATCCTGGTGTTTGGACGCGCCGCCGGCAACCGCATCATCGACTATCTGAAACAGAACCGTTTCCACCGCCCGATGAGCGAGAGCAGTCTGGAAGCAGCGATGGCACGGCTGCAACGCTGGGACCAGGCGGGTGATGGTGAGCGTGTCGACCAGCTCAGCAGCGATCTCAAACGGGTGATGGAGAGCCACTGCGGTGTGTTCAGGACCGAACAGGTGATGCACGACGGGATCGAGGCGCTGAAAACAGCTGCGCAGGCGTATG
>AASF01001068.1 GCA_000168735.1 Candidatus Endoriftia persephone str. Hot96_1+Hot96_2
AATACGCCTTGATCATCAACACCATCTACCCCGGTGCCTCGGCGGTGGAGGTAGAGACCCTGGTGACGCGCAAGATCGAGGATGCGCTGGAGACGGTGGACGATGTGGAGTGGGTCAATGCCACCTCCTTTAGCGGTCGCTCCAATGTGCGCCTCAAGTTTGTCGACGATTCGGACTACGAGGCGCTCTACGACGAGGTGCGCTTCGAGGTGCTCAATATCATCAACGAGCTGCCAGAGGGGGTCGATCCGCCGCACATGCTGTATGTGACGGTGCAGGACTGGCTGCCGGTGATTGCCGTCAATTTGGTGGGGGAGCATAGCAACCGGGCGCTGGCGCTGATGGCGGAGGAGCTGAAGAGCCGCCTCAAGCAGATTCCCAACGTGCAGGAGGTGAAGCTGAGTGGGGAGGATGTGCAGGAGTTCCACGTCTCCCTCGATCCCGCAAAACTGCGAGCGCTGGGGGTCAGCTACGAGCGGGTTGCTGCTGCCCTGAGCAGCGCCAACCTGTCGATCCCGGCGGGCAAGTTCACCGCCAGCAGTGGTGAGTTCTTGGTCAAGGTGGATGAGCGTTTCGTCAGCCGTGAGCAGGTGCTGCAGACCGTGGTGCGCAAGGATGCCGATGCCAGTCTGGTGCGGGTGGCGGATCTGATC
>AASF01001067.1 GCA_000168735.1 Candidatus Endoriftia persephone str. Hot96_1+Hot96_2
TTCCGTTCAATCCCCAGGGTTGGCTCCGCGCCAGCCCCGTTATATTTAGGCAATTTTTCTGGCTGAAGAGTGATGAGCAACGAGTGTAGTTACAACGAGCTTTACCCCCTACAGGTGCTGGACGACAGCATGGAGCCGGAGTTTCCGGAAAAGTGCATCATCGTCATCGAGCCTGCCGAAGTCTGCGCCACTGGCGCCTACATCATCGCCGAGGTGGATGGCGAACGCTGGTTCCGCCAGTACATCTCGGAAGGCGAAGGCAAAAAACGCCTGGTGGCGCTGAAACCGGGCTACCCCGAGATCGACCTGCAGGGCAGCGAGTTCAAAATCCTCGGCGTGATCGTACAGCGCAACCTGCGCCGTAAGATCAAACACTACTCCCCCTATGTGCCAGACAACGGCACCCCGAAACCCAGCAGCCTGAACTGATCCCCACCGCCATGTGCCTGCAGCGACAGGCCTCTCTGCTTCCTGCTGCTGACAACGGTACTGCTGTCGGGCTGCCAGAATCCCTTCTCGGGCGGGCAGCAGGCAGCAAGCGTAAAGCAGAAGAAGCGCCCGCCCAGCGCCCATCTGGTGGTGGTCGAACGGGGTGGAGAGACGTCCCAGCACCATCCACCAGCAGCGCAGCGGCACGCTACGGGCACGGCAGCGGGTACGCATCTTCAACCAAGAGGAGGGACGCATCACCCAACTGCCCCTGTTCGAGGGGCGACCGGGTAAAAAAGGGCCGCCTACTGGCCCGACTGGAGGATGACCTGCTCAAGGCCGAGCTGGACAAGGCCCGCGCCACCACCCGCCAGGCCCAGGGTCAACCTGAAGCGCATCCAGCGTCTGGCGCAGCACAAGGCCACCTCAGAGGATGAGCTGGCCAGGGCCAAGACCGCGCTGGAGGTGGCCGAGGCGGAGCAAAGCCTGCTCGAAACTCGCATCAGCCACACCGTCATCAAGGCCCCCTTCAGCGGCATCATCAGCCAACGGCTGGTAGAACCGCGGGGACGTGGTACCACGCCACACGCATCTACTGACTCTGATCGACCTCAACTCCCTGATCACCGAGATCCTGGTCTCCGATCTGCTGATCCCGCAGCTGAAGATCAACGACCCGGTGCAGGTCAGCATCGACGGTCTGGGGCCCACCCTGCACAGCGGCAGAATTCTGCGCATCCATCCGGAGCTGGACCCGAGAAGCCGCATGGGCCTGGGTGGAGATCCTGCTCACGCCCAACCCCAAGGGGGCACGCCCCGGCCAGCTCTGCCGAGTCACTCTCAGCAGCGCCCAGCAAGGAACGCCTCAGCGTCCCCGTTCACCTGCACTTGCAGCTGTGACACCCAAGGCGAATATCTGTTTCGCGTCGATAGCCAGCAACGGGCAGAGCGGGTGACGGTAAAGAGCGGCCTCCACCTGGCCAGCCGGATCGAGATCAGCCAAGGGATCGAACCCGGCGACCAGGTCATCATCAAAGGCTTTCTCAACCTGCGTGACGGCAGCAAGATAAAGGTGGTGGAGGCTCCCTAAGCAGGCTCCGCGAGATAATAGTCCGCAAATGACGCAAAAAAACGCGAATGCTATGTTAAGGCTGATTACGCCACTTCAGCCCGTTGTCAGAAATTATTGTTCGCGTTCATGTGCGTTTCTTGCGGACTGAATCCCGGCCTTGATCGATATCTATGCTAACCCGACTTCTCCCGCTACGGCAGCGCCAGTGAACTATTCTAAAAGTGGAAGCCGCAGCACGGCATATTTTGGTCCTGACTGAAGGGGAGAAGCATCATGGATATCAA
>AASF01001066.1 GCA_000168735.1 Candidatus Endoriftia persephone str. Hot96_1+Hot96_2
GCCTGATCAGGATAGCGGTAGTGACGGGCTTCACCGGGGCTGAAGCGTCCCTTGAGTCATCTCAGCCATCTTTGGCCCCAGTTGGGATTTGAAAATCGCCTAATTGGGAACTCTAGTGCCAAAGATTGGGAACTTCAAGCCCTGATTTTCTGAGTGGGTTTTTTTGACCTCAGTTTGCCAGGACGGGCTCGAAGGTGGCGACTTGGTTGCGTCCGTGTTGCTTGGCGGCTGCCATGGCGAGTGCGCTCTGCTGTAGCAGTTCTTCAATCTGACGGATAGCTGGATCGGCGCTGGCGATTCCGACGCTGACGGTCAATCGCAGCCGCTGGCCGGTGTCGATCCGCATCTGCATCTGTTCCACGGCGCGACGGATGCGCTCTGCCGCTCGTTCTGCCTGAGGTATTTTTGTCTGCGGCAGGATGGCGAGAAACTCTTCGCCACCGATCTGGCCAAAGGTGTCCAGCTCCCGCAACTCTCTGGTGAATATGCCCGCCAGCTGTTTCAGGACGCTATCGCCGGCGGTGTGTCCAAAACTGCCGTTGACCCGGTTGAGGTGATCGATATCAAACAGGGCAACGCAGAAAGCGGGGAGCGATATCGGTGGTGGCGGCCAAGCTCCTTGCGCAGGATCTCCAGGGTGCAGTGACGGTTCAGGATGCCGGTGAGGATGTCTGTGGTGTTGAGCTGACGGAGTTTATGCTCGAGCTGGTTTCGCTCTGAAAGTTGCTGGTTGAGCGTATTGGTCTGGGTG
>AASF01001065.1 GCA_000168735.1 Candidatus Endoriftia persephone str. Hot96_1+Hot96_2
TTAGCGCCGGATTCGCCCTTGATCAGCGTAGCGGCAGTGAAGACCTTCGATTTCCAGCAGTTGTGTCATGGCAAAAGGTCAGTGTGGTTGGGCTGAATGGGGATGGCTGGAGCTGCGTACTAGCAGGATCACCGGCAGCAGCGCCGGCCAACACCAGGGTTACCGCCGCGCAGCGCAGCACGTTCCCACTCGCCTTCGGATGTCATCTCGTAGATGCGTACTGCCAGGGTGTCCCAGCCGTAGGGGCGCAGCAGTAGGGTGGCGGGCATCTCCTTCATTACATCCACCAGTACCAGCAGCAGTGGCGGTGAGCAGGCCGGGGCGTAACAGTGGCAGGTAGACCCGGCGCACCACCCCGAGTGCACGACAGCCGAGGTTGTGGGCGGCATCGGAGAGACTCGGTCGGATGTGCCCTAGGCCACTCTCGATGGGGCCGTGGGCGACTGCCAGAAAACGGGTCAGATAGGCGCTAAGCAGCGCCAGCAGGCTGCCGCCGAAGATCTGCCCAGGGGGGGTGTTATCGAAGATGCGCCAGATCGCGTTGATC
>AASF01001064.1 GCA_000168735.1 Candidatus Endoriftia persephone str. Hot96_1+Hot96_2
CGAATGAATTTAGCGGCCGCGAGTCGCCCTGATCAAGGTCTGAATCTGGGCCTGCTCACTTCGCAGCTTGGCAACCTGCTCACTAGCTCCAAGTTTAATTTCCCGCGACAAGGCACCCATCTCGCCGATTAATTCACCGCCACCAGCAAGGGCACGAATGCTTTGTTCTCCTTGCGTCAGTTTTTTACGATTTCGGTAATCGAGCAGCCCCCAAATGAGAGTCAGCACTGCCAGCATCAGGACACCAACCCAGCTCACCCCCATTGGCCAAGCGGCCAATACAAATAGGCTAGAAAACACCCAAGGGTGCCAGGATTTTGCAAAATAGTTGGCCATCTATACCGCCAAATTGATCCGCTCTGCTGCTAGAGTATTAGGTCTGCCTCACCTCATTATCGGCGCTTCGGTATGAATCTTGAGAGCGATACATCTCATGCCCGCAGGTCCGGGCACCTTGAACTATTGTTTGCATAGTTCAGTGAGGCGCATTCCGATCTTTTGCAATGGAAGAACTGGCTCCACATAGCCACGCTTGGACGCTTCTCCAGGCATTCCCCAGACCACGCTGCTCTTCTCATCTTGCGCTATGGTCGGTGCACCAGCCTGCCGCATCTCTCCCATGCCTTCAGCCCCATCATCACCCATTCCTGTTAGCATTACTGCAATTGCATTTGGGCCTGCATTTTGCGCTAGGGAGCGGAACATCACATCTACCGACGGCTTGTGCCTGTTC
>AASF01001063.1 GCA_000168735.1 Candidatus Endoriftia persephone str. Hot96_1+Hot96_2
CGAATTCGCCCTTGATCACTTCCATGGTGATGTTCGCATTGCTGGGAGTGATCTTGACGGGGAAGCTGCTCTTTTGGGGGGTTCATAATCTACTCAACTGAGTTTGCTGGCCCCCTGAGTTGATCGCTCAAGCTGAGGCTGCAGTCTGCCGGGAAAGCCGGCGGGCTGCAGCTTCTTTCATTTTCGGCCCAGGTGGCTTTCTTCGCATTGCTCCACCCGCTCTGTTTTCATATTAGTCTGCTCACTGCTGGCTTGTTAAGGAAACACTTATATGCACGCCGCCCGTTTGCCAAGTGAAACGCGTTGGCGAAGAGAATCGATGGCAGTCTTACATCCGGCCTGTCGATGGAATCTGTGCTCCTGGCCTCTATGATATTCGCCGACGGGGCCCTATCTGAATAGCGAGGTGCTTGCCCTCAAGAGTTCCCTCAGATTTGACTCGTCGCGGCTCGACCTGCTTCGCCATGGTTTTATTTGCGCAACTGCTGAGAGACCTCTGTGACTTGTTAACTGATTTGAGTAAATGTCTCCATTGCTTGAATCCGGTTCCGTGCAGCTCTGCTAGCCACTTTGTCACCCGCAATAAACTCTTTGTACACATTTCAAACCATCTGTTAACGTTCCGCAGCTCAACAAACAACCGGAACCCCAACACAGCATGAGTCACCAGAAACTCCACGGCCTGACCCGCCGGATCATGATCGCGATGGCCAGCGGCGCCCTGCTGGGCATACTGCTCAACCTGCTATTCGGTGCTGAAGGCCTGCTCAAGGATTATCTGACCGACGGTCTGCTCTATGTGGTCGGTGCGATCTTCGTCGCTTCGTTAAAGATGCTGGTGGTGCCGTTGGTGTTTGTCTCCCTGGTGGGCGGGGTCACCTCGCTTGGCAACCTGTCGGCGCTGGGGCGGATGAGCGTCAAGGCGATCCTGCTCTACCTTTTTACCACCGCGGTGGCGATCAGCATCGCCCTGATTCTGGCGACGGTGGTCGGGCCGGGCCCAGGGCTTCGAGGCGGGGGTTGCCGATGTGAGTTTCCAGGGCCAAGGAGGCGCCGCCGATCTCCCAGGTCTTCATCAGCATGGTGCCGACCAATCCCGGTGGCGGCCCTCTCCGAGGGCAACATGCTGCAGATCATCGTCTTCTCGCTGCTGTTCGGCATCGCCATCACCCTCGCCGGTGAGCGCGGCCGGCACGTGCTCAACCTGTTCAACGACCTGGATGCGGTGATCATGCACATGGTGGAGATCATCATGCGTCTCGCTCCTTACGGCGTGTTTGCGCTGATCGCACGCACCTTTTGCCACTCAAGGACTCGATCTGATCGTGCCGCTGCTGGCCTATTTCCTGACCCTGACGGTGGCGCTCGGGCTGCATGCCTTCGTCACCTACCCGCTGTTGCTGAAGCTGCTGGCCGGGCTCAACCCGCTGCGCTTTCTGCGCAAGATGCGCGATCCAGCTACCTTTGCTTTTTCCACCGCCAGTTCCGGCGCCACCATCCCGATCACCATGCGTACCGTGGAGGCGAAGATGGGGGTGGATACCTCGGTCGCCTCCTTTACCGTGCCGCTCGGTGCCACCCTCAATATGGACGGCACCGCCATGATGC
>AASF01001062.1 GCA_000168735.1 Candidatus Endoriftia persephone str. Hot96_1+Hot96_2
TGTTTCCTCATGGCAAGCCGGATGAGCTGATCCTCTATCGCATGCGCGGTGAGGATGAACCGGAGCAAGCTGCCCGTGACTACGAAGGCGTGCTGCCGGCCCAGCTCGACATCTTGCTGCTGGGGATCGGGGAGGATGGCCACACCGCCTCGCTGTTCCCCGGCTCACCGGCGCTGCAGGAGTGGCAGCGGCGGGTAGTGACAGTGGTTGGCAGTAAACCGCCACCACGGCGTTTGAGCGTGACCCCGGCGGTGATCCGCGCGGCCCGCCATCTGCTGATGTTGGCAAAGGGGAAGAGCAAGGCCGAGGCCGTGCGTCGCGCGTTGCAGGAGGGCGATGTGCCGTCGGCTCTGGCTGATACTGGTGACTGGTTGATGGACCGGGGAGCGGCACAGGCGCTCCCTGCAGAAGAGTGAATGTACAAGGGGCAGCTCTGCCCAACGGGAGTGACAGGTAATGGCGTATCAGATAGGGCTGGTTGGGTTAGGGGTGATGGGCAGCAGCCTGGCACTCAATATCGAGGATTCGGGTTATGGCGTGGCGGTCTGGGGTCGCCACCCAGAGACGATCGACGCATTTTTGGCGCAGCAGCCGGGCAAGGTATTTGGTGGGGAGGCTGATCTGGCCGGTTTTGCCGCGATGCTGGAACGTCCGCGCCGCATTTTGCTGATGATCAAGGCGGGTGAGCCGGTGGATCAGATGATCGAGCGGCTGCTGCCGTACCTGGAACCGGGGGATATCCTGATCGACGGTGGTAACTCCTGGTTTGAGGATACCCGGCGGCGTGAGGCTGCGTTGCGCGAAAAGGGTATCCACTTTGTCGGCATGGGGGTCTCCGGTGGCGAGGAGGGGGCGCGTCGCGGTCCTTCACTGATGCCGGGTGGCTCTGCTGAAGCCTATGCCGCCCTCGGGGAGATCCTGCAGGCAATCGCGGCCAAGAACGAAGCGGGGGCCTGCGTCACCCATGTGGGGGGTGACGGCGCTGGCCACTTCGTGAAGATGGTGCATAACGGCATCGAGTATGCCGACATGCAGCTGCTGGCGGAGGCCTATGACCTGATGAAGCGCGGTTTGGGGCTCTCCACCGATGCCATGGCCGAGGTGTTCGAGCAGTGGAACCAGGGGCCGATGGAGTCGTTTCTGGTAGAACTCACTGCCCGGGTGCTGCGGGTGCAGGATGAGGAGAGCGGTGGGCCGCTGGTGGAACAGATCCTCGACAAGGCGGGACAGAAGGGCACCGGCCGCTGGACCGTGCAGGCGGCGCTGGAGCAGGGGGTAGCGGTGCCCAGCATTGCCGCAGCGGTGGAT
>AASF01001061.1 GCA_000168735.1 Candidatus Endoriftia persephone str. Hot96_1+Hot96_2
GCCCTTGATCAAAGGCGGGAACGCATCCGAAGGCGGGTCAATGAATTGAAGGCCAAGGGGGACGAGGCATTCCTGAAAACCGTGGCCGACGCAAGAAGGGCTCTCCACCAGCCGAATCAAGCAGCTCATCCAGGAAGAGAAGCCTGCCACCAAGAAAAAAACGCCCGACTGGTAGTCAGACAGGGCTACCTCCCGCCTCACCAATAACCCTTTAACCACGCGGCCTTGCGCCGACACTCACGAGACAGCTTGCGGGACAGTGCCCTAGCTTGGTCCGTAATCGAGCCATGGTTCAACAACGCCTACGGAGGCACAGACATGGCTACTGCAATCCTGCGACTTCCCGCAGTCAAGGGCCCGTACCGGGCTCTCCCGTTCCACCATCTATCTGCGCATCAGCGAGGGCCGCTTCCCCAAGCCTGTCTCGCTCGGCGGCCGTGCCGTGGGCTGGATCGAGGCGGAGATCAACGACTGGCTGAACCCAGCAGATCAAGGCCAGCCGCAAGGCTGCACGCTAAGGGGAGGCCGAGACGATGACCAAGAAGGGAAAGGGCCGCACTGGCTGGCACCAGGCGACCCCGAAGACTTCAAATCACACCCGTAATTCTACCGGCATCGTTTCCCGCGTAAAAGCGGCCTTCGTGACTCTCGCCATCTGGGGCTGGTTCCCCATCGGACTGGCGCAGCGGATCAACCGCATGGGAGGGCCGAACGATGAATGATGCTATCACCCAATTCAGCGACGCAATGCGAGCCGCCGGGCTGGAGCCGCCCGATGTGATCGAGC
>AASF01001060.1 GCA_000168735.1 Candidatus Endoriftia persephone str. Hot96_1+Hot96_2
CCAGACTCTGATTCTTCAGGATCCGTTCCAGCCGGCCCAATCGCTGCTCCAGCGTCAGTGGAGCAGGCTGGGCCTGCACCGCCCGGGGCTGACCAGTTTCAGCCGCCACAGCCGGCAGCGAGAGGAGCAGTCCGGCCAATATCCCTAGTCGAAAGTTCTTCATCTTCTCTATCCGCATCAGTAGACCAGCTCAACCCGGCGGTTGAGTGCCCAGGCCTCTTCATTGTTAGCGAAGCTGGCTGGGCGCTCCTCACCATAGCTGATGACGATCAACTGGTTGGTGTCCACCCCTTCCGCCATCAGCAGCTGACGCACCGCATTGGCGCGGTGCTCGCCCCAAGCCCAGATTGTATTCGCGGGTGCCACGCTCGTCGGCGTGCCCCTCCAGTCGCAGGCTCACCTGAGGATGGCTGGCGAGGTAGTCGGCATGGGCGCTAAGCACATCACGAAACTCGCTGCGCACCTGGCTCTGATCGAAATCGAAATAGATCACCCGGGTGCTCAACAGACTCTGGGGATTGTCGAGCGGATCACCATTCCAGGCCATGCCTTGTGAGGCGGCGGCGGTGGATGCACCGCCGTAACTGGCGCCCCCCGCCCCGGTGGACTGCTCGCTGACTTCGGCACCAGCACTGGCCGACTCATCTTTCTCCGGTGTGGATGAGCATCCCGCCACCAACACCAGGGCCAGAACAGAGACGCCCACTGA
>AASF01001059.1 GCA_000168735.1 Candidatus Endoriftia persephone str. Hot96_1+Hot96_2
GAATGAATTAGCGGCGCGAATCGCCCTTATCATTGACCTGATCTCGGTCTACTTCTTTCTTGCGCTTCCTCAGCTCGACCTGGCCACTTCTTTGGCCGTATCAGCATGTTTATCGGTGGTCTGGGCGGGTTGATCCTGGGCTATCTCGGCGTGCTCAAGATCGGTTTCGGGGAAGATATCGGCACCCGGCCGTTGCTGCTGATTGGCATCCTATTCATCCTGGTGGCGGTGCAACTGATGACCACCGGCGTGCTCAGTGAACTCAACTCCCGCACCTACTTCGCCACTGGCGATACCCGCTCCTATACGGTGCGCCGTGACAGCGGGGGCGGGCTGGCGGATAAGCCAAAAGATGACGATTGAGCGACACGATCGCTGGTGGCTGCTACTCTTGGTGGTGGCGCTGGTGCCGCTGCACGCGCTGCTGATCTGGGCTGCCAACATCGAACTGAACTTCGATGAGGCTCACTACTGGGAGTGGTCGCAACATCTCGATTGGAGCTACTACTCGAAGGGTCCGCTGATCGCCCTGGCGATCGCACTGCCAAGCGAACTGTTCGGGCAGGGCGACTGGCAGGTGCGGTTGATGGCCTGGCTCAGCCACGGCCTGTTGCTGGTGCTGTTGTTCCATTTTGCACGGGATCTCTGGCAGAGTCGTGCGGCGGGCTGGTGGGCGGTGCTGCTCGGACTCAGCTCGCCGCTCTTCTTCATGCCTCGGCAGCGTGATGACTACCGACAGCCTGCTCTTCCCC
>AASF01001058.1 GCA_000168735.1 Candidatus Endoriftia persephone str. Hot96_1+Hot96_2
CACCTACTCGGTGGTGCCACGGATGTTTGGTGGCCTCTGTACCCCCAAGGATCTACGCGCCATCGCCGATGTCTGCGACAAGTTCGAGGTGCCGGAGATGAAGGTCACCGGTGGCCAGCGCATCGACCTGTTCGGCATAAAAAAAGAGGATCTGCCGGCGGTCTGGCGGGATCTCTCGGAGGCGGGCTTTGTCTCCGGTCATGCCTACGGCAAGGGCGATGCGCACAGTGAAGACCTGCGCCGGCAAGACTTGGTGTCGCTTCGGCCACCCAGGACTCCACTGGTCTGGGTGTCAAGCTGGAAGAACTCACCTGGGGCTCCTGGATGCCACACAAGTTCAAGCTGGCGGTCTCCGGCTGTCCGCGCAACTGCGCCGAGGCCACCATCAAGGACTTCGGCGTGGTTTGTGTCGATTCCGGCTACGAGCTGCACATCGGTGGCAACGGCGGTATCAAGGTGCGTGTCACCGACCTGCTGTGCCGGGTGGAGACTGCAGAGGAGGTGCTGGAGTACTGCGGCGCCTTCACCCAGCTCTATCGCGAACAGGCCCACTATCTGGAGCGTACCGCCCCTTGGGTCGAGCGCGTGGGACTGGGCTATATCAAGCAGCGCATCCTGGAAGACGAGGTGGGACGCAAGACCCTCTACCAACGCTTCAAACTGAGCCAGCGCTATGCCCAGGTCGATCCCTGGAAGGCGCGGGCCGATGGCGCTCAGGCCAACGAATTCACCCCTATCCAACTGGCAGTGTAAGGAGCAAGACGATGAGCAAATGGACTGAAGTAGTAGCGCTGGCGCAGATCCCGGTGCTCGGCTCCCGCATGATCAAGACCCGTGACATGGATATCGCTGTGTTCCGGGGGAGTGACGATCAAGTCTATGCGATCCGGGATGCCTGTCCGCACAAGAGCGGCCCTCTGTCGCAAGGCATCATGCACGGCACCTCCGTCACCTGTCCGCTACACAACTGGCGGATCGATCTGACCAGTGGTGAGGCGTTGGGGCCGGATGAGGGCTGTGCCAATGTCTTCCCGGTGCGGGTTGAGGATGGCCTGGTCTATCTGCAACTACAAACCGTCAGAGGCCGCTGCATGAATGCCAGGTCGGGCTGTGCCCGAAAAGCGGTCGTCACGAGTCTCTTATGGCGGGCACAGCTCGCCCTATGAAGTGAGGAGACATCATGCTGTTTGGCAGGACAAAGAAGAATCCGATCACGATTGCCGACAAGGGTGTGGTCGAGTGGAAGTACGCCGCCTGCGGCTACTGCTCCACCGGCTGCTCCATTGAGGTGGGGCTGAATGCCGAGGGCAAACCGGTTGCCTCCCGAGGCGTGGCGGAGGCCG
>AASF01001057.1 GCA_000168735.1 Candidatus Endoriftia persephone str. Hot96_1+Hot96_2
CCGCCCTTGATCCGGGATCGCTACTTCAGCGATGCCGAGATCCTGCCGCAGGATCGGCTCTTCTGCAGGTCTCGCAGCCTACAACGCCGGCCCGGCCAAGGTGCGGCGCATGCGCGACAAAGCCAAGGCGATGGGTCTCGACTCGAACCGCTGGTTCGGCAACGTGGAGCAAGCGGCGTTACGCCTGGTCGGACAGGAAACGGTGCGATATGTGCGCAACATCCTCAAATACTACACCGCCTACCGGCTTGCATTTGACCTGCAGGATGCCTCACAGGCAGCCATAAAAGAACAGACTTCTGTCAAATAACATTTGGCAACGCCAAATGGAGCACCACTTGCAGTGCGAATGTTCGCGCCGCGAGCAGTGCTCCTACACCACCACCGAGTCAACCTGCAGCAGCTCACCAATCGAGCAGGAGAAGCGATCCCCGGGCTTGAGCGACCCTACCCCAGCCGGGGTGCCGGTGAGCACCAGATCCCCCGGGCGGAGGGTAAAAAACTCACTGATGTGGGCGATCAGGGTCAGAGCATCAAAGATCATGTCAGCGCTGTTTGCACTCTGCCGCTGTTCACCATTGACCACCAGACTGAACTCGATGGAGCTCAGCGACGTCAGCTGCCCCATCGGCAGAAAACCGGAGAGCGGGCAGCTACCGTCAAACGCCTTCGACTTCTCCCAGGGATGGCCAGCGCTTTTCAGCCGCGCCTGAATATCCCGCAGGGTCAGGTCGAGTGCCAGTCCAACTCCAACGATGGCGGATTCTACCCGCTCCTTTGAGACGTGAGTGAGCGTTTCACCAATCAGCATCGCCAGTTCCACCTCATGATGCACCGCACCCTTGTCAGTGGGGATCACAACAGGCTGCTGCATATCAACCAGGGTGGTGTCGGGTTTGACAAACAACAGCGGCTCGGTGGGGAGCGGGCTATCGAACTCCTTGACGTGACCCACATAGTTGCGCCCCACACAGACCACCTTGCCGTTCGGCAGATCCAGCGCCTCACCATCTGTCCATCGATGCCTGTAGCCCATCCACTCCTCCTCTTTCTCGCATCCACATATTGACAACAGATTGCAAAATCGACTGGTTTGCATTGCCACTTTCAAGCCATACTGCTAATTATTTCATAAAGGGCGATTCGTTT
>AASF01001056.1 GCA_000168735.1 Candidatus Endoriftia persephone str. Hot96_1+Hot96_2
GATCAGCAGATGCTCGTCGGCGCTTATTGAGGGCTCTTGGTCGCTCATATCAGAATCAGCACAAACACTCCGTCGAGCACAAATACCATCACCAGGGAGTTGACGATCGCCTTCTGCGTCACCTGTGGGACCTGGGTGACCGACTGGCCGACACTCAGCCCTTTCAGGCAGGCATTGGCGCCGATCACCAGACCGAACAGCAGGTTTTTGATGAAGAACAACAACAGATCAAGGGGTTCAAAGGCGGATACCACAGCAAACAGGTATTTGAAGTTGGAGGTCGACTCCAGTAGTGCTGCTAGGGTGATGCCAGTGACCAGAGAGAAGGCGGAGAAGTAGATCGCCAGCACCAGCTGTGCGATTACCATGCCGATCAGGCGTGGTGAGACAAAAAAGGCGTGCACGTCGATGCCAAGCAGCTCCAGCCCCTCCACCTCCCGGTTGAGGCTCATGTTGCCCAAGTCGACCGCGATGGCCGAGCCGGAGCGGCCGATCATCACGATGGCAGTGAGCAGAGAGCCGAACTCCAGCGCTACCAGATTCGCCAGCAGGCTGGCCACATCGGCCTCCTGGCCAAACACCTGCGCGGCGAAGATCAGCTGGGTGGTGACGCTCAGCCCCACCGCCAGAGCGAGGATGGTGATGGTGGGTAGGGCATCGATGCCGGAGAAGATCAGCTGGGTGATCGAGGCGGCGCGGCTGGCGCGGTTGAACAGCCCGCCGCGGTTGCGCCAGCTGCGCATCACCGCCATCACGAAAACTACCAGATCGATGATATAGAGCAGGTAGTTGAGGGAGCGTCGTCCGAGCAGACTGATCAGGG
>AASF01001055.1 GCA_000168735.1 Candidatus Endoriftia persephone str. Hot96_1+Hot96_2
CTTGATCAGCAAGCTGAACACCCTGCTGCAGATCCTGCTGGTGCTGGCGACGGTGACCAACGCCGGTCCATTGGCACTGCCGCCGCTGTTGCTGGCGGTGCTGATCTGGAGCACCCTCGCCACCACCCTGGCCAGCGGCATAGGCTATGTCTGGGTCTGGACCCGCAAGGCACAACGCAAAGGGTGGCACGTCTAACAGTCGGCTAAACACTAGGGAGCCGTTTAGAACTTGAGGATCTCCCGCACAAACGGGATGGTCAGGCGGCGCTGTGCTGCCAGCGAGGCTTGGTCGAGCTGCTCCAGCCGCTGCAGGATCGAACGAGTGTCACGGGGGATACGCTGCAGCAGAAACTGTGCGATTTCCGGCTTCAGGTCGAGGCCACGTTTGGCGGCGCCGAGGATCAATAGTTGCAGGCGACTCGCGTCGTCGGGCGGGGTCAGATGGTAGCAGGGGTCCCCAGGTGAGGCGTGAGGCGAGGTCGGGCAGTTCGATCGGCAGATAGGCGGGTGAGACGCTGGCGCTGACCAGCAGTCGTCCGCTGTTCTCCCGCAGCCGGTTGACGAGGTTGAACAGGGCCATCTACCACCCTGTATCCCCCGGCAGTCTATCCAGATCGTCGATGCAGACCAGTTCGAGCAGCTCCATGCCGTCAAGCATCTCGGGGGCAAAGCTGCTGATCTCCTGCAGTGGAATGTAGGCGCTGCTGTCGCCCTGCTCTTGTTGCGCCCGGC
>AASF01001054.1 GCA_000168735.1 Candidatus Endoriftia persephone str. Hot96_1+Hot96_2
TTAGCTTGCTGAACTCGTTAACGTAGGTTTTGCCATAGGCTTTTCCTTTATTAACATGGCCTCAGTCTTTTGATGCTAGGCATAAGGCCGTTCAGACTTTTGCTGCTTTTTAAATTAACCCGCTATTTTCAGGAAGCAGCAAACCTAGCGGGCCGGCTGGTAGTTAGTGAATATTCACCAACTACGCATTCTTTTTACACATAACGTTGCAATTAACTGGTGCATTTGTAAGGAGCGAAGCGACTGAAAAATGCGTCCATGTTGAATTGTCTTGTTAGGCCATACTTAATACGTACTGTATTTCTGGCAGCATTCTTTGGACACATTCTTTTCCCTCATTTATAGCTTCATTTGCTCGATAAAACTCCAATAGACCAATATGTGACAGCTTTGGAGAAAGTAAAATATCTGGAGGGTCTCCAGCCATGCGACTCCTTGTAATTCTGTCCTGCGTAATATTGACTGAGCCAGCGATAGCTTCAAACAAGCTCGGTGGTTTATCTTCAACTTTTGTTGTTGAAAATACCGAAGCTGTATATTCTGTGACTAAATCGGTGATTTTGTCTACAACACCCGTATCTTGTTTTATTTTATCTTTTGGTTTTTGAAAATGTTTCCCAACAATATCACCATTTAAATTTACTGCTATAACAATATCTGCACCTAATGCTCGACAGACTGAAACAGGAACTGGATTGACTAATCCGCCATCTACAAGCCAGTTATTATTGTTTTTAATTGCCGGAAAGAGGCCAGGTAGTGAAATGGATGACCAAACTGCCTCTAACACTGAACCTTTCGTAAACCACACCTCTCTGCCAGATTCTAAATCTGTTGCCACAGTGGCATATTGTTTATCAAGATCCTCTATTACTGAATTATCACTAGCCACATATTCATTTAAAAAATGGTGCAGCCTTTTTGTATTAACGAAACCATTCAGTGATGTGTTAATTTCAAAAAACCTAGCGGTCCCAAACTTGGTCAGTGAGCACGCCCATTCTTCCAACTTCTACAAGGTTATTTGATACATAAGACGCACCAACTAATGAGCCTATGGAAGTACCACAAACAATATCGAGCACATTCCTGA
>AASF01001053.1 GCA_000168735.1 Candidatus Endoriftia persephone str. Hot96_1+Hot96_2
GGCGAATGAATTAGCGGCGCGTATCGCCCTGATCAGGTGTTTTCTGATATCGGTCAGGCGATGCAGCGACTTTCTAATGGTGATCTGACCGAGAGCCTATCTCCGCTGACTATGCTGGCACTTTTGGCGAAGTGAGGGACAACGTCAATAGCACCATCACAAACCTTGAGAAGGTGGTGGTGCAGCTGAATGAATCTGCCGACGTGATCCGTACCGGGGCTGGTGAGATATCCGCTGGCGACAACAACCTTTCCTCCCGTACCGAACAGCAGGCTGCAAGCCTGGAAGAGACGGCATCCTCGATGGAGGAGCTGACCAGCACGGTGCGCAACAATGCAGATAATGCCCAGCAGGCGAATCAGCTTGCCGCCAGCGCCAGGAGTACTGCGGAACATGGTGGTGAAGTCGTCAGCAGTGCAGTACAGGCGATGAATGCAATCAATACCGCCAGCAGCAAAATTGCCGAGATCATTGGCGTGATTGACGAGATCGCATTTCAGACCAACCTGCTGGCGCTGAATGCCTCGGTAGAGGCGGCCCGAGCCGGCGAACAGGGACGGGGGTTTGCGGTGGTTGCGACCGAAGTGCGGAATCTGGCCGGACGTAGCGCCACTGCAGCCAAGGAGATCAAGGAGTTGATCCAGGACAGCGTGCATAAGGTGAAAAGCGGTGCCGAACTGGTGAATGAGTCGGGTGAAACGCTGGAGCAGATTGTGACCAGCGTAAAGAAGGTTGGCGACATCATCTCAGAGATTGCAGCGGCCAGTCAGGAACAGTCCTCTGGTATCGATCAAGTCAATCTTGCTGTGACCAGCATGGATGAGGTGACGCAGCAGAATGCTGCGCTTGCAGAGCAGACATCTGCAGCCGCAGCCTCAATGAATGAAAAGGCGCAGCAGCTGGATTCTCTGGTGCGTTTTTTCAAGACCGATGCAACAAGTCGGCACTCTGCAGCGCCGCTTTCAACAGCGAGAGCGAAGCGGACCCAGCCTGTAAGAGAGATGAAGCAATCACCGGTGGCGAAAGAGGCTGTGGCTGCTTCGCAATCCACACAGAGCAGCGTTCGCAAGATCACCCCCGTGCCTGAAAGCGATAGCGATGAATGGGAAGAGTTTTAACGCCGCAGCATTGCAACCCAACTATGCATCTGCCTTGGAAAGGCGTTTGACTGCTTGAAGCAAGGCCTGAACAGAAAACTGATGAAAGAGATCGCGCTATGAAAGTCAACCAGCCGGTAACTCGGGCTCGAGATCCCGTTGCAGGAAGATACGATCATTGTCTCCACGACAGATCTGAAAGGCATGATC
>AASF01001052.1 GCA_000168735.1 Candidatus Endoriftia persephone str. Hot96_1+Hot96_2
CTTGATCAGGAAGCCATCCGCATCACGGTCCAGCTCTGCCTCCTGTATGAATCCAACGGAGCGTGCCATTGCGCCAGACAATCCGGTGATCGACGCTGAACGGCTGATTCTCCTCCAGGTGGGCATTGAACTTCAGTTTGACCAACGCCCGGTCCTCCTCGTGCACGAAGTTTAGAAACGCCTCATAGGTCGAATCAAAGCCGGCAGGCACCACGCCGAAGATGCGAAACACCTCCTCAGACCAGAATAGCTTGTTGTGCTTGATGTCCCAGCTCCAGGTGGCCCATATGGGCCGATCGCCTCGGGCAAGCGTCAGACGTGCCTCATTGACCTTGAGATCGCCCATCGCCCGATTCAGCGCGGTGATATCCCGGGCCACAGCGAGCACCCCATAAACCTTGCCGGTGCTGTCCCGTAGCGGTATCTTGTGGGTGTCGAAGATGTGGAACGAGCCATCCTGGTAAGTGGCCGGGTCGTATGGATTGTGGATGCGCTTGCCCCCAAGAACATCAACATCATCCTTGCGAAAGCCCCTGATGCCATTAGCCGCGTCACCCGAGACGATCTCTGGCGGAAACCCCAAATCCTCATCCGTTTTGCCGATCACCGAGTCGGGCTTGTGTCCCACCGCCTCGGCAAAACTACGGTTGGCGAACAGGTATTTGAAGCTGGCATCCTTAATGAAGATCCAGTCGGGGGTGGCGTCGACGATGCTTCGCAGCAGATGCTCTGAACGCTTCAGCTGCGCCTCTTTCTGACGCTGCTCGGTGAGATCGGAGTAGATCACCACCACCTCTCCGGAGCCGAGCCGATAGATAAAGTTCTCCACCCATCTCGCCCGACCGCTCCCATCGCTGTATGTGAGCGAAACAAACTCGGACTCACCC
>AASF01001051.1 GCA_000168735.1 Candidatus Endoriftia persephone str. Hot96_1+Hot96_2
AACGATGGCGGGGATGAACCAGCTGAAATCAAAGCGGCTGCCCTGGCCCGGCAACAGCGAGCGTATAGTGATGAGAATCAGCTCACCGCACCAGGCGGCCTCGAAGATCTCTCTGGGCAGGGTCAGCGGGCGGCTCTCCAGTGGATCCTGGATTAGCAGCCTCTCCGTCTCTCCCTCATAGCCGGCGATGATGAAATAGTGGCCGTCGTTGTGACGGGCGATGGCGGGCAGTGCGGTCTTGGCACAGCCGCTGCCAATTCACTCTGGATCGCCCGTGATTTGAGCCCAAATCGCCTGGCGGCCCGCAGGATATCGTCACTAGAGAAGGGTTCGCCCGGCTTGCCTTTCTGGTGAGCGATCTGCTCGGGGTTGGCGGGCAGACCATGAAAACGGGCGACCAGGGCGAGGCAGGCAAGGCCAGTATCTGGCTCTGTTTCCGTATCGATACTGTGGGGCATGGAATCCTTTCCATTAAGACTTAAATTCCTGTAAAAACTATAAATACATCACACAACAGATCTCAATTCTTCCAGAGATCGTCCTTGACAGGGCTTCAGCATCCCCCAGTTACAAACATCCGGGATCAGGCAACCATGGCCACTTGCAGACACATGAAGCCTAGACTTGTTAGGGCCAACCTCACCTTTTTTTGGCGAACCCCCTCACCCCTGCTAACATGCCGCGGATAACCCGGTCCACCAAAATAATCTGTCGCAACTATGGCTAAAAGAAAAAAGAAGGGTTTCCGTTTTCCGTTTGGTCTGCTGTTTCTGCTGCTATTGCTGGCGATCCCGCTGCTGATGCTCGGCAGCCTCAGCTCGATCAGCGAAGATCTGCCGCTGGTGGGCGAAACCCAGCGCATGAACACCGATGCGGCGGTGCGGGCCAAAACCAAGCTAAGCGACCTGCGCAAGAAGCTCAAGTCCGAGGCGCAGACTGAGACCATCGTCCTCAGCGAGAAGGATCTCAACGGCATGCTGGCGGTGGCAGCTCGCGCTATTCACCGGCTGCACGGCGAGGCCAATGTGACCCCAGTAGAGGCGCAGCTGCGCTTCACACTGGATCTGCCGGAGAATCCTTTTGGCAGGTTCATCAACATCCGGGCGGGGGTGGTGCCATCAGACTACGGTCTGCACCTGGCACCGGTCTATGTAGGCCAGACCGAGATTCCCGGCCCCCTCGCCCTGAAGCTGGTCGAGACCCTGCTGCAGGCGATGATGAAGGACGAACAGAGCAGCGCGATCCTGCAGGCGATCCAGTCGGTGGACATCCAGGGCGATCGCGTCACCGCAGTGTTCCAGCCCCTGCCCAATCTGAAGCAGTGGCTCAAGCCGACCTTCCGCCAGGTCGCCCAGCAGCGCGCCGGCGTCAGCCCGGAGCGACTGCGCTTCTACTTCGCCAAGCTCTGCGAACTCGACCAACTCTATCCCCACGCCATCGACACCTCCGCCACCGCCTACATCGCACCGCTGTTTGAGATTGCTAACAAACGCACTGCTGCTGGCGCCAGTGCAGTGAAGGAGCACCGAGCGGCGCTGCAGGCGCTGGGGATCTTTCTCGGCAGCCCGAGATTTGAGCGAAGGGC
>AASF01001050.1 GCA_000168735.1 Candidatus Endoriftia persephone str. Hot96_1+Hot96_2
CCCTTAGCTTGGAATATCATCTGATTCTGATGCCTCGCCATCACCCCTAGATTTTATATATCTTATGTATGTGGCTATAGCATTGCGATAAGTTCCATTTCCATTATCTCCAAATAGCGAAAACCTTCCTCCTTTTGCATAGGCGGCACTTATACGCTCAAGTTCAGTGATATTGTGAATACTGTATAGGTCAACACCTTGAGCTGAATTATCCGAGTAATGTCTAGAAATTTTATCTATTGCCAAAGCATATTGGTAAGCAGTATTCGGTTTCTTACGCTCGTCCGACTTCATCCATTGTTCAAATTTCGTTCTCACATCATACACCTTGCTGCATAGTTTGATTGCCTAACGTTTGGGCTTAGTGGCGTCAAAAAGTGGAGCGAGGTACGAGCGGAGCTTTTTGACGTCCACTGGAGCCCCATTGTTGGGCATAATCTGTGCTGGCCTGTACCCATGACTCAAAATACCCCACTTCCCTGAGGATTCGACTTTTCTGAGGCGGAAGGCTTGATTCGATTTTCTTTCAGCCTGCACCATGCCTTTGCCACCAAATTTTCCGAGGCGGAAGGTTTAATTCGCTTTCCTTGCAGCCTGCATCCTTATTCACACCCAAAAGCCTATCATTTCCCGATAGGCACGTGCAGCCAACTTCTACAATGGCGACGAAGCCGCATCTGGCCTGAGCCTTGCAAGGCGAGATGATCTTTCGACAGGGACAGACCCCATTAACCACCTATCCGCCATGATGCCGAATAGTCTGGGCACCAAGCCTCTCCAACTCTACCCGATTTAAACTTAATCCTCTGTTGCCTTGCACGGCTTATTCTATGGCGATGCCTTGGTTGCCCAACGACAGAGCTCACCGGACCGGCGAAGCGGGGGCCATTTTGTGCAAGAATGGAGCGCAGCGGAATGGCACAAAATGGACGCCGCTTTGCCGGGTCCGAGTGAAGCGCATTGTTAGGCGAATCTACCCGAATGGCTATGCAATCTCTCCTTCATGCCACCCCAATCAACACTCTTTAGTACAAATCATTATTTTCCTTAGCGATCAGCTTTACTTTCTGTATACTGATGGTTTTCAAAAGCTCCATATACTTATCATTAGTCATTGACGGCCATGCAAGCTAAGGCGA
>AASF01001049.1 GCA_000168735.1 Candidatus Endoriftia persephone str. Hot96_1+Hot96_2
CATCCCACCAAACAGAAGCCCAGAACAGCTACGGTGGGAAGAAAATACATTGATAAAAGAGCTTATAGAAGAATATCTTAAAATTGAGACTAAAAAGAGAGACACACTTACTCCAAAATTTAAAAGTGCTGCAAATTACTTGGAGTCAGGTGCGCTTAAGAAAATATCAAGAGATGTTGAGAGCTATTACTCTCTTCGGCATAAATTCAACTTCTCACTAAATTTTGACAGACATGCTAATTTTTTGTCCTTTATAAATGGAATTCAAATGCATGTTAATGAACTTGGCGTCAACCATCATCTGGATGATTGTGGGACAGGGCTTCAAAGCTTAACAATTATTGCATTTCACCGGGTGTTAGCAAATCTAAGGCATAGAAATATAGTTTTAGGGCTTGAGGAACCAGAAACTAATCTTCATCCACAAGCACAGAGAGAATTAATAAACTCAATAATTGAGGACTCAGAGAAAAGTGGAATTGCTCAAATAGTAATAACGACTCATTCAACCGTAATTATCGACAATATTGAACATGAGAGAATTTCACTCGTTAGGAAAATACCGGATGATAGAAGAGGGTTTAAGTCAAAGTTGTTTCAACTTAACGATACATTCTTTCATGATCATGGGCTCGAAGAATTCAAATACTATCAGTTTCATTTGTATCGTAATAGTGACTTTTTTTATGCAAACTATGTGATATTGGTAGAAAGTAAAAACGATGCTGAGGTCATTAAGCATTTGGCTAGAAGGGAGTCAATCAACTTAGATTTGTATGGGATAAGTATAATAAACATAGATGGTGTTAAAAATCTTGCTTATCCATTGTATATAGTTAGAGACTTGGGTATACCATACCTTGCAATTCTTGATAAAGACTACTTCCCTACCATACCTGAATGATAAATTGGATTTAAGTAGAAATGTTCAAGGCCTTCCCAAGTACAGGGCAGAGTATAAGAACAATAATCTCCTCGAAGAACTTATTGAAACACAAAGAGCACGAGATCAGATTTTATCTAAACTAAATAGCAATCATACGGCGGCTATGGATCTTCTTTTGAGGTATAAGTTAATATGTATGAATTATAATCTAGAAATGGATTTATTATGCTCTGACAAAGCTGTTGAATTGATGTCCCAATATTTGGGGCTGACGGAAGAGCAAAGTAATCGAAAGTTTTTGTTAGAAGAGCGCAAGAAAACAATTAAGGCTATTGACTCAATGCTCTATGTATTAGAACGATTGGATAATAGAAACCTGCCTAATTCATACAAAAAAATAAAGAAAGAAATTATTGAAATTACGAAGCGCTGCTAACAAGTCGCTCAACCTGACCCAGAATGCGCTGCTCGTTTTTGGATGCTTTCAGCTTACCAAAAACAATCATCCCATCCTGGTCAGGTTAGCTTGGCGTTAGCTGTAAGACTAATTTTTAGTGGTGAAGGAATACGTGCATTAGTCAGCCGAAATGTAGTCAATTTAAGCCAAGAATTAAGG
>AASF01001048.1 GCA_000168735.1 Candidatus Endoriftia persephone str. Hot96_1+Hot96_2
GATCCAATGCTGTTCCGCCTGTTGGGCTACCAGCCTGAAGATCTGAGTGACGCCTGGGCGGAGTGGATCAAACTGGCGTTGCCCGAGAGTCCAGCGTCAAATCGAGGAACAGATTGAACGATTGCGCCGGGGCGATGCGCAGCGGGTCTCCCTTGAGATGCAGGTGCGGCACAAGAGTGGTCGGACGGTCTGGTTGCATTGTAATGGCCGCCTGATGGATGAAGGGGAGGATGGAATCGAACGGGTGCTTGGCATCTGTGTTGATATCAGTGAGCTGCGACAGGCGACGGCCGATCTGCAAGCGAGGGAGACCCAGTTTCAGGAACTGCTCGACTCGCTCAGGGAAGGGGTCTGGGCCGCCGAGCTCGATGGCAGCCGCATCCTCTATGTCAACCGTGCTGTGGAGGAGATCTACGGTCGTCCCGCCAAGGCCTTCGATGAACAGCCGCAGCTCTGGCTTGAGGCTGTGCATCCGCAGGACCGCAAGGGTGTTGAGGAGAGAACTGCCCGCCTCTGGGATGATGGACGGGTCGAGCTCGAGTACCGTATTTGCCATCCTGATGGCGAAGTGCATTGGGTGCTCGACAACAAGTCGGTGATCATGGATGCACAGGGCCGGCCCGTGCGCATCGGTGGCGTGATGACAGACATCACCCTGCGCAAGCAGGCGGAGCAGGCACTGATCCGGGAGCACCTGCAGTGCCGAACGCTACCTCGAGGTGGCGGAGGTGATGCTGCTGGGGCTCGACCGAGAGGGGCGTGTCGACCTGCTCAACCGTAAGGGATACGAGATCCTTGGCTATGAGCCGTGCAGCCTCGAGGGGCGGGACTGGTTTGAAACGGTGCTGCCTGACGGGGAGGTAGAGCCGGTCCGGCAGATCTTCGATGAGATCATGCAGGGTCGAGTCGATCTGCATACCTATGTGGAGACATGCAAATTGTCACGCCGCAGTGGGGACGCGGCGGCTCATTGCCTGGCGCAATGCCACTGTCCCGTGATGATGAGGAAAGGATTACGGGCACTTTCAGCTCGGGCAGCGACATCACGGAACTGCACCTGGCCGCTAGTGAACGGGAACGGCTGCGCCGGGAATTGGCACAGGCACAAAAGATGGAGGCGGTGGGGCGGCTTACTAGCGGTATCGCCCATGATTTCAACAATATTCTCGCTAGTGTTCTCGGCTATACCGGTCTGGCAATAGAACGTTTTGCTGGCGAATGCCCGGCAAAGATGAGGGACTATCTGTACGAAGTTCAGACTGCCGGTGAACGTGCCCGGGATCTGGTG
>AASF01001047.1 GCA_000168735.1 Candidatus Endoriftia persephone str. Hot96_1+Hot96_2
CGCCCTGATCACAAACGGATCTGTCCTGGTGTGCGGTGCTCATCCTCAACCTGCTGAGCTGATCAGCTGACTCATCATCCTGGCTGCAGTATTGGCTGAACCGCTTCAACCATCTGCGACGGTTGTGACTGCAGCAGGCACTGTTCACGCAATCGGGCCACCTGGAGTTGAGCCCTCTGCCTTGTGCCAATGGCATCCAGCAAACAACGCTCCCGTTCACTGAATGAATCGGCTGCCGAGACTGTGCAAATGAGATGTGCCACAGATGGCTCCAAACAGAGTCATTGAATAACCCCAGCCCCATATCGAAACGGCCGATTCCCTCATCCCAATGTCCCTTTTATTTTGATCTTTGTTTCTTCGCGCACGAAAAAAATCCCGCAGACGATTCGCGCTCTGACCTGACAGCAGACCCCCTTCTGACTCAACTCGGTGGTTGAAACGCTGATCCGAAGGCAGCAGATCGAAGACACTGCCGGCAGCCCCGCTGCGCGGATCAGAGGCAGCATAGACCACCCGTTTGACCCGCGCATGCACGATCGCGCCGGCACACATCGGGCAGGGCTCCAGGCTGACATAGAGCGTGGTATCGGGCAGACGGTAGTTGCCGACCCGCCGAGCCGCATCCCGCAGCGCACAGATCTCCGCATGGGCAGTGGGGTCATGGCTTGCCGATCGGCCGGTTCCAGCCTTCGCCGATCACCTCCCCATCACGCACCAGCAAGGCACCGACCGGCACCTCGCCCACGGCCTCCGCCCTGGCGGCGAGCGCAAGGGCACACTGCATGAAGTGGTGGTCTTGTTCGTCTGGGGTCATTTACTCCCACTCGATCGTCGCCGGCGGCTTGCTTGAGATATCGTAGGCGACCCGCGAGATCCCCGTCACCTCGTTGATGATGCGGCGCGACACCTCTTCGAGAAAATCGAACGGCAGATGGGCGAAGCTGGCGGTCATGAAATCGATCGTCTTCACCGCGCGCAGCGAGACTACGTATTCGTAGCGGCGCGCATCGCCCACCACGCCCACCGACTTGACCGGCAGGAACACCGCAAACGCCTGACTCACCTCGTCGTAGAGGTTGTGCTTGCGCAGCTCCTCGATGTAGATGTGATCCGCCTGACGCAGGATGTCAGCATACGCCTTCTTCACCTCGCCGAGGATGCGCACCCCCAGTCCCGGCCCTGGGAAGGGGTGGCGATAGATCATCTCGGAGGGCAGACCGAGCTCGACACCGATCTTGCGCACTTCATCCTTGAACAGCTCGCGCAACAGGCTCCACCAGCTTCAGCTTCATGTAGTCGGGCAGGCCACCCACATTGTGGTGTGACTTGATC
>AASF01001046.1 GCA_000168735.1 Candidatus Endoriftia persephone str. Hot96_1+Hot96_2
TCGCCCTTGATCATCTCCACCGACGACCCGGAACTGGTGCACCGTTACGCCGGGCAGGTACTGTTTCACAGTCTGCTCAGGATGGTTCTCATTTCACAACATGGGAGGATTTTGTCTCCAGTCCTGAAGATGTCGTCCGCTATTACATTCATCAGCAGAGAAGCACAGCGCGACATCTTTAGTGAGGCTCAATGACCCCGGCACCGCAACATCAGCACGATACACTACATCCACCGCCTCAATTACACTCTGCGGGAGCGGCTGGCCGGTCTGTTTGTGATGGTGGCACTGGCCCTGTTGATCGGTCTGGTGGTGGTACAGGGCAAGACCACCCACCCTATTCGAGAACCGCATCACTTACCACACTTACCTGCGTAACGCCCAGGGCATCGCCACCGACTCGCTGGTCAAGGTCTCTGGGATCGAGGTCGGCCGGGTACAGTCGATCGGCATCGCCGCTGACAACCGCATCCACATCAGTTTTTTCGTCTACGAGGGGTTCCAGAACCTGATCCGGCAGGACTCCCGCGGTGCGCTGAGCAAGCTGGCCATCATCGGTACTGCGGTGATCGAGATCAGTGCCGGCTCGCCGCAACTACCGATGCTGCGCGACGGTTCCACCATCCTAATCGAGGAACCGATGAGCGCCGATGAACTGCTCAACGAGCTGACACCGATCATGGAGAAGGTGCGCCAGACCCTGGACGGCATCGCGCGGGTGGTCA
>AASF01001045.1 GCA_000168735.1 Candidatus Endoriftia persephone str. Hot96_1+Hot96_2
TTCGGTTTACTGGCCCGCGGCTGGTCAGATCTGTTGAAATCCCGCGACCACGCGGAACGTACCGTCAGAGAACGTGACAAACAACTCCGGGATATCATCGATAACACGGATGCGATCATTTATATCAAGAATAAAGCAGGACGCTATTTAATGACCAACCGGCTGTTTTGAGCAGTTGTTCGGTATCGCGAATGACAACACGATCGGCAAGACCGACCATGACATCTTTCCAAAGGAGGTCGCCGATACACTTCATATGAATGACCTTACAGTACTCCGCGATGAAAAGCCTATGGAAATTCAAGAGATCGCGCCTGCATAAAGATGGACCGCATACGTACATCTCACAGAAGTTCCCTTTATATGATGCTGACCAGGCACTCTATGGGATTTGCGGCATCTCAAGCGACATCACCGAGCGCCTACAAGCTGATGAGAAGTTGCGACAGAGCGAGGCGCGGTTGTCAGGAATTATTCAGGTAGCCAATGACGCTATCATTACGGTGGATCACTCGCAGAAGATTATTCTGTTTAATCCCGCTGCCGAGCGGATTTTCGATTATTCTCCAGACGAGGTGCTGGGTCATCCCCATGGATGTGTTGCTGCCGGAAAGGTTTCGTCACAAGCATCAAGAAAGCATCAAGCACTTTGAGGATGAAGAGGCACCGGCTCGCCAGATGAACGAGCGTTCCCTGCCATTACTCGGATGCAGAAAAAACGGCGAGGAATTTCCAATTGAGGCTTCCATATCCAAGTTGGATCTAGGCGGTGAAATATTTTTGACCGTCGCCCTGCGCGATATCACTGAGCGTGTAGAGGTCGAAGAAACACGTCGCCGTCAAAATGAAGCCCTAATCATGCTCGACGAGTGGGTAAGTAAGTTGATCCAGCAGGAAGGCCCGGTCGAAGAATTTTATGACCTGGTCAACCAGGGCGTCCTGGCACTCGTGAATGCAGACCTGGCCACCTTGCCGCTGCTCGATGAATCCGGAGAATCTTTCACCTACGTGGCTGCGGCAGGGGCCAAAGCGGAGCTATTAAAGGGCAAGACAATGCCGTTACAGGGGGGTGGGCTTTGCGGCTGGGTCGCTGAGCACGGTGAGCCGGTCCACGTACCTAATCTGGCGGACGATTCCCGCGTCATCCCGGAA
>AASF01001044.1 GCA_000168735.1 Candidatus Endoriftia persephone str. Hot96_1+Hot96_2
CTTGATCCGGCGGATCGCCGCTTCCACGCCCAACCCAACGCCTGCCCGGTCTGTGGTCCGCAGCTCTGGCTGGAGGATCGGGCGGGAGAACAGATCGAGCTGACAGCTGAGGAGCGGGATTCTATCGACAGCGCCAGTCGTCTACTGCGGCAGGGGCAGATCCTCGCGATCAAGGGGATCGGTGGGGTGCATCTGGCCTGCGATGCCGCCAACCCGGCGGCGGTGGCGCGTTTGCGTCAGCGCAAACGGCGGCCGGCCAAACCCTTCGCCCTGATGGCACGGGATGCGGCGGTGATTCGTCGCTACTGCCGGCTGAGTCGGGAGGAACTTGATTTACTGCAGAGCCCGGCAGCGCCGATCCTGCTGTTGGATCAGCAGGGGGAGACGCTGCCCGAGGCGCTGGCGCCCGGGGCAGGCCAGCCTTGGCTTCATGCTCCCCTACACGCCGTTGCATCAGTTGCTGTTGGCCGATTGGGAACACCCGTTGGTGATGACCAGCGGCAACCTCAGCGAAGAGCCTCAGTGCGTCGGCAACCATGAGACACGCCGGCGCCTGGGTGAGATCGCCGATGCCTATCTGCTGCACGATCGGCCCATCGTCAACCGGGTCGATGACTCGGTGGCGCGGCTGGTGGCTGGGCGACCGCGGCT
>AASF01001043.1 GCA_000168735.1 Candidatus Endoriftia persephone str. Hot96_1+Hot96_2
CCCTTGATCAAGGTAGGCCCAGCCGACCGCGGGGTCAGCGAGGCGTTCAGCCGCTTGTTCAACAGTGAGATCCACACTCATTCCTGCCGCCTGAAGCACATGTCGATGGGTGACGCCATATTTCGGTCCGACCTTGTCGAGTCCGTGGCTGATGGCGGGCAGACCACACTCTGCAAGCAGCATTGGTAGAAAGGGTGCGACCAGCAGATTGCGGTTGAAGCCGTCGTAGGGATCAGCGATGGAGATCACTTCATCGACCTCGGCAGTAACCGATTGGCTTGTCTGCAGGATTGCATCCAGGATGCCGAGATTCTCCTCATTGGTCTCCCGCTTCATGCGTAGTGCGATGAGAAAAATGGCGGCCTGCACATCGTCCACATGGCCCTTGAGGATCGCCTGCATGCCCAGCCTCGCCTCCTCTTGGGAGATATCCTTGCTGAGCTCAGGGCCAGTGGCAATTCGCTGGATAATTGAGTGCATAACTGCACGGGAGGTGGCGATATCGGTCATCGTTCAGGTCATCCAAGCTGGAAAAAGAAGGGGTGGAGTATAAAAAGTTGACTAAAGTTGTCAAGAATTCTGCGGATCATTGAAGAGTTGCAGCAGTGGTGCGTAGCTATCGATGCGTCGGTCCCGCAAAAAGGGCCAGATACGACGTACTTTCTCGCTGTGCTGCAGGTCGATCTTCGCGAGCACAACCTGGGTTTCATTCTGCTTGGCCTGGGCTAGCATTTCACCCTGAGGGCCACAGATAAATGAGCCTCCCCAGAACTGAATGCCAGAGGTAACGCCGCTGGGATCGGTTTCAAACCCGGTGCGGTTGCAGGCAACCAGGGGCAGTCCGTTGGCGATAGCGTGACCACGCTGCACCGTCTGCCAGGCATCGAACTGGCGCTGCTGCTCGGCTGCGCCATCGCCCGGATC
>AASF01001042.1 GCA_000168735.1 Candidatus Endoriftia persephone str. Hot96_1+Hot96_2
TAAACGAATTCGCCCTTGATCAGGTGAAGGGGGCTGACTGCCTCTTCTCGCGTCAGCTATCTGCAGATGGATCGACGTCGTAACGAACTGCAAAGCATCAGCTTTACCACACTACATCAACTCCTCCCCCAGGTTGAGCGCTGGCCCGATTAAGGTGCAGTGTGAAAAGAGGGGGGTATGATGCGCCTGTGGTGCCCTATCCGGAGGCGCGGGAGGAGGTGAGCGCTGCCAAGTGGAACCAGGTCGCCGCCCTTTAACCAACGCATTCAGGTCCGCCTGCTGCCGGCAGTGCAATAAACTCCAGCCATTGGCACAACACAGGTTCCTGCGTGCTGCCAAATGGCGCATCCTCTCCGCGCGTTGTGCTAGGAGGATGCGATCGGCGGCTATCGATTTTCAACTGCCCAGACCGCCGCCTCGACCCGGGACTTGAATCCGAGTTTTTTCAGCAGATGTTTGACGTGTACTTTGACTGTTGCTTCCGCAATATTCAGGTTCCTGGCAATGACTCTTGTTGCTCTCGCCTTGGGCTAGGTGGGTCAAGATCTCCTTCTCCCGCTCCGTCAATCCCGCATCGTCAACGTCTTTCGGACGCTGGGAGGTTTGATGCATGGCCCGGGCCAATGACTCCGCGATATTATGCGGACATCACCCAGCCCTCCCCTTCGGGCCATCTCGGCGAAACTTGACCATCAGCTCCTCTGGCGGCATGTCTATGAGCAGATAGCCGTCTGGCCCGTTGCGCATGGCG
>AASF01001041.1 GCA_000168735.1 Candidatus Endoriftia persephone str. Hot96_1+Hot96_2
TGATCCAACAGCTGATCGATTGGCTGCCGCCAGGTTCGACCCTGTTCAGCAGCAACTCCCTGCCGATCCGCCAGCTCGACAGTTTCAGCGGCAGTGGCTCAAAGAGGCTGCGCATCTTCGCCAACCGGGGCGCCAGTGGCATCGACGGCAACGTCTCCACCTTGCTCGGCCTGATGGCTGCCAGCGAGACGCCAGTGGTCGGTCTGCTAGGGGATCTGGCGCTGTTCCACGACATGAACGGCCTGCTCGCGGCCAGAGATCTGCAGGGTGTGATCATCCTGCTCAACAACGGTGGCGGCGCCATCTTCGGCCAACTGCCCCAAGCGGGGCTGGAGCAGTTCGAAGCCCACTGGCTGATGCCCACCGGACTCGACTTTTCACACAGCGCCAGACTTTATGGACTGAACTTCCAGCGAGTGACCCGGCAGGCCGAGTTCAGACCAGCACTAGAGCAGGCCATACAGGCAAACGGTGTCAGCCTGATCGAGGTGGTGCTGAACCGGAGCCTGAGTCTACAGCGCCAGCACGACTATTGGCAGACCGTCGCCCCGCGACTGATCGACCGGAGACCGACCAATCATGCTCTTCAGCTTTCGTAACCTCCGCATCCTACTGCTGCTCGGTCTGCTGCTGTTCGTCGCCCTCTATACCCACCATCAGGCCTTCGACTCGACATCCTGGTTCGAGCCTCTGGGATGTGGTGATATTCCCCATCAATGCGGATGGTAATACCGACACCGCGGCCTATATCCAGCGCCTAAAAGACGCAGACTTCGCCGCCATCGACCGGTTCATCCAACAACAATCGAAGCGCTATGAGGTGTTATTCCGCCCCCCCCCACCCGTACCCGTCTGGGAACGCAGATCGACACCCCACCTCCCGCAGTACCGGCCATCGACGCCAGCCTGCTGGAGAGGCTCACCTGGAGCCTCCAGCTACGCTACTGGGCCTGGAAAAACACCCCGGATGAAGACTCCAACCAGCATCGCGTGAGGATCTTCGTGCTCTATCAGCAGGGACGGGAGGGCGCCGCCCTGGCCCACTCGCTGGGTCTGCAGAAGGGGCTGCTAGGCGTGGTGCACGCCTACGCCATCGACAAACAGACGCAGAAGAACAACCTTGTGATCGCCCATGAGCTACTGCATACGGTGGGCGCGAGCGACAAATATGGCGCCGATGGCATGCCGCTCTTCCCCATCGGCTACGCCCGGCCCGACAAACAACCCCTTCACCCGCAAAGCCGCTGTGAGATAATGGCGGGTCGGCTCGCCGTCTCTGCCAGCGAAGCACAGATGCCGGCTAGCCTGCGCCACTGTGTGATCGGCCCACAGAGCGCCGCCGAAATCGGCTGGGTGTTGGAAGAGTAAACAGAATATAGGACGGCCCGTGGCCGCCGCGTGTCATCAATTGAACTCAAGGATGATGTCGGGCGCAGCCCGACCTATACGGTGTCATGTTTAATTACCGGATGAAAATTGATAACAGATTCCAATTATGAACAAGCCTATCCAGTGGCAGAGCCCTGCCGACATCGAATTTAAAGATATCCTCTACCACCAGGCCG
>AASF01001040.1 GCA_000168735.1 Candidatus Endoriftia persephone str. Hot96_1+Hot96_2
GATCACCGCGCTCGAGCGCGTCCATCTGATTCGGGCAAGGGACATGCATTTCTCCGCTGGGCTAAAAATGATGCGTCAGTATAGGGTCTAATGTGATGCAGGTCACCATTCCGAAAGTTATAGAGATCAGCAATCGCTGGCGGAGACAATCCCCTAACAGCGACAAGGGTGAGAACCTCTCGTTTCTTTGTAGGATTTTTCCTCATCCTGCTGCATCTTTAGGAAGATTGGTTTAGTCTGCGTGGCGTTGATTCCTCCGGCGCCAGTCCGGACACAGGCACAACAACAGGGGTGGCAAACCCTATGGCCGACAGGCCGGCGCCTGCGGTGGTCCGGACGCAATCACGCAGAGATGCGGTGTTACAGCGCGAAGCGTCCGCCACTCAACCAAGAACAAGGAATAAACAACAGCATGTACGAACGACTCTTTCAGTGGGTTCTGACAAACAAATATCTGGTGGTCCTGCTCACCCTGCTGTCTCTCCTGCTGCTCGGTGCGGGGGTTCGACAGCTTGAGTTCAGCAACGACTACCGGATGTTTTTCAGCGAGGATAATCCGCAGCTGCAGGCCTTCGAGAAGCTGCAGAACACCTACGCAAAAAATGACAACGTACTGTTTGTGGTCACCCCGACAGATGGCCGGGTCTTCTCCCGTGAGACCCTGGCGGCGGTGCAGGAACTGACCACCCAGGCCTGGCAGATCCCCTACTCGCTGCGGGTCGATTCGATCACCAACTTTCAACATACCTTTGCCGAGGGCGACGACCTGGTGGTGGAGGATCTGGTGCTCGATGCAGCAAACCTCTCCGATGCAGCGCTCGAGCAGAAGCGTCAGATTGCAGTCAGCGATCCGCTGCTGGTAAACCGGCTGATCTCCCCCAGCGCCCATGTCACCGGCGTCAACGTCACCAGTCCAGCTGCACCGGCAAGAAGCTCTCCAGAGGTGCCGGAGGTGGCGCAGGCGGCTGAGGTGTCTGAAGCAGGAGATCGAGGCAAGATTTCCCGACATCCGCATCGATCTCACCGGCATGGTGAT
>AASF01001039.1 GCA_000168735.1 Candidatus Endoriftia persephone str. Hot96_1+Hot96_2
TGAATTAGCGGCGCGAATCGCCCTTGATCAAGGCGCGCTTGGTGGCGGGTGATCCGGCGGCGGGTGAGGTATTGATGGCGCTACTGCGCCCCGTTTGTTTACCGTCGCTACCTCGACTTTGGCGCCATCGAATCAGCTGCGCAAGATGAAGCGCATGATCAATGGCGAATTCGCCCTTGATCAGGTCATCCGCCAGGGTCACCGCAAAGGGTTCGTCGCCCACCACCGGCTTGGCGCAGAGCACAGCATGGCCCAGGCCGAGGGCCTCAGCCTGTCGCAGATAGATACATGAGACATTCGAAGGCAACACATTCTGCACGATTTTCAACAGTTTGTGTTTGCCAGCAGCTTCCAGCTCGCTCTCCAGCTCGTAGTTTTTATCAAAGTGATCGGGGATCGCGCGTTTCTGACGCCCAATGATGAAGACCAGGTTGTCCACGCCGGCCTCTTCTGCCTCTTCCGCTGCATACTGGATCAGCGGTTTGTCCACGATAGGCAACATCTCTTAGGGGTTGGCTTTGGTGGCGGGTATGAAACGGGTTCCCATCCCGGCTGCA
>AASF01001038.1 GCA_000168735.1 Candidatus Endoriftia persephone str. Hot96_1+Hot96_2
CTGATCACCGGTCAGCGCATCCTCGACACTTCTTCCCCCTGACTCAAGGTGCGGAAAAGGCGCGGTGCCCGGCCCGTTTGGCGCCGGCAAGACGGTGGTACAACAACAGATCGCGCGCTGGTCGAATGCCGATATCGTGATCTATGTAGGCTGCGGCGAGCGCGGCAACGAACTGGTCGATGTGCTCGACAGCTTCCCCAAGCTGCAGGACCCCTACTCCGGCCGGCCGCTGATGGAGCGCACCCTGCTGGTGGCCAATACCTCCAACATGCCGGTGGTGGCCCGCGAGGCATCGATCTATGTCGGCATCACCATCGCCGAGTACTACCGCGACATGGGCTACGACGTGGTGCTGCTGGCCGACTCCACCAGCCGCTGGGCCGAGGCGCTGCGCGAGGTGGCGGGCCGGCTTGCTCAGATGCCGGTGGAAGAGGGCTACCCCGCCTATCTCGCCTCTCGGCCTGGCGGCCTTTTATGAGCGCGCCGGACAAGTCGAAACCGCCGACTGCGGGCAGGGCTCGGTGACCCTAATCGGCACCGTCTCACCTCCTGGCGGCGACTTCTCCGAACCTGTCACCAGCCACACCAAGGAGATCATCCAGACCTTCTGGGCGCTCTCCAAGGAGTTGGCTGACGCCCGCCACTACCCGGCCATCGACTGGGTCGACAGCTTCTCCGCCGACGTCGGCGTGGCCGCCGAGTGGTGGCACCGAGAGGTCGACCGCGGCTGGCAGAAACGCCGCGCCCAGGCGCTGGCGATTCTGGCGCGGGATGCGGAGCTGTCACGCATCGTCAATCTGGTCGGACCGGAGGCGCTCTCACTCCGCCCAACGCTGTGGTGTTGGAGGGGGCCTCGCTGATC
>AASF01001037.1 GCA_000168735.1 Candidatus Endoriftia persephone str. Hot96_1+Hot96_2
TACCACCACCAAAACCGGGCCCACCGCCCATAGAGGGATCAACGCCCGCATGGCCAAACTGGTCGTAGCCGGCGCGCTTCTGCGCATCGGAGAGGATCTCGTAGGCCACCTTGGCCTCCTTGAACTTCTGCTCCGCGTCCGTCGCCTTGTCACCGGTATTGCGGTCGGGATGGTACTTCATGGCGAGCCGTCGGTAGGCCTTCTTGATCTCGGCCTCGCTGGCGTTCTTATTGACGCCCAGTACTTCATAGTAGTCGCGTTTTGACATGTGCTGTCAGCCTGGCTGTGACTAAATTTCTTTCGGCGCAGAGAGCGCAAAGGCGCGCAGAGATCGCAGAGAATTAATTCATTCCATTGTGTCGGGTGCCTTCCCACGATATGAAAACACTCACATCACAATGAAATTCTTTGCGTACTCTGTGCTCCTCCGCGATCTCCGCGTCCTTAAAACATCAAAACCGTGCACCGGCCCCAAGGCCGATGCACGGTCCAAACTCAAGGCGTTGCCGCCTTATTTCTTGTCGTCCTTAACCTCTTCGAACTCGGCATCGACCACATCATCGCCACCGGCCTGGCTACCGGCATCGGCACCTGCGTCAGCCGCGCCCGCACCAGCAGCAGCACCTGCCGCCGCGCCGGCCTCACCACTCTGCTGGGCGTAGAGCCGTTCCATCATCTTGCCTGGAGGCGTCGGTCAGGGCCTTGGTCTTGGCCTCGATGGCTGGCCTTATCGTCGCCCTTGATCACCGCTTCCAGATCTTTGATGGCGGCCTCGATGGTCTCCTTCTCGTTGCCTTCCATCTTCTCGTCGCCGAGGTCATCCATCGCCTTCTTCACCTGCGTGGATCATATTTGTCAGCCTGGTTGCGGCTCCCTGCCAGTTCCTGGAACTGTTTTGTCCTCCTCGGCGTGGGCCTCGGCATCCTTCACCATGCGTTCGACCTCATCATCGCTGAGACCGGAAGAGGCCTTGATCACAATCGACTGCTCCTTGCCGGTGGCCTTGTCCTTGGCGGACACATTCAGGATGCCGTTCGCATCGATGTCGAAGCTGACCTCGATCTGCGGCATGCCGCGCGGTGCTGGCGGGATATCGGTCAGATCGAAACGACCCAAGGACTTGTTGGCCGCCGCCTGCTCACGCTCGCCCTGCAGCACATGCACGGTGACTGCAGTCTGGTTATCGTCTGCGGTGGAGCAGGTCTGGCTGGCGCTGGTCGGGATGGTAGTGTTCTTTCTCGATCAGCTTGGTCATCACGCCGCCCAGGGTCTCGATACCCAGTGACAGCGGGGTGACGTCGAGCAGCAGCACGTCCTTGACGTCGCCGCCCAGCACACCGCCCTGGATGGCAGCACCGATGGCAACCGCCTCGTCGGGGTTGACGTCGCGGCGGGGCTCTTTGCCGAAGAAGGCCTGCACCTGCTCCTGCACCTTGGGCATACGACTCTGACCACCGACCAGAATCACCTCGTCGATATCGGAGGTGGAGATACCGGCATCCTTCAGCGCCACCTTGCAGGGCTCGATGGTGCGAGTCACCAGATCGTCCACCAGCGCCTCCAGCTTGGCGCGAGTCAGTTTGATATTGAGGTGTTTGGGGCCGGTCTGGTCAGCGGTGATGT
>AASF01001036.1 GCA_000168735.1 Candidatus Endoriftia persephone str. Hot96_1+Hot96_2
GTGATTCGCGTATCCTGCCAGACGACCCAACGTTGTTCGGCGCCACCCTCTATCCGCTGCTTACTAGCCATTGCGCCGAGGTGCCACTGGGAGGATGCCGCGACTGCCCAGGCACCGTTCTTTGCCGGCCCCGATCTGGCCGGCGCCTACGCCGCGGTCGCCGCCAAGGTCGATCTTGACCTACCGCAGCAGTCGCGCCTGGTGGTGCGGCTGCGTGACGAGTTCCACAACTGCTGGAGCGGCGACTGCCAGAGCGATGCAGCTGAACTGCGCTCGCAGATCGAGGCGATCGCCGCCCAAGTGGTACCGAACCCGGTCGATCCGGCGCTGGTGCTGAGCAAGGCGCTACAACTGGGCGACGGTGTGATCGCCAGCGGTGGCAGCCGTTATGAGTCAAACCAGATCGCCCTCTACGAATTCAAGATCGGTGAGGGGACGACAGTCTATGACACCAGCGGTGTCGAACCGGCGCTCAACCTCACTCTCAGTGGTGATGTCAGCTGGGTCAGTGGCTGGGGGCTGAACTTTGCCGGCGGCAAGGTGCAGGGTTACTACCAGCGCCAGCCGCAAGCTAATCGAATTGATCCAGGCCACCGGCGAGTACTCCATCGAGGCCTGGGTGGTGCCAGCCAACGTCACCCAGGAGGGGCCGGCGCGCATTGTCAGTTATTCCGGCGGCGTCGACACACGCAATTTCACCCTGAGCCAGACCCGCTACAACTATGACTTCCTGCAGCGCACCGAGCAGACCGAGGCGGACGGCGAGCCGGGCCTCTCCACCGCCGATGCGGATGAAAGCGGCTACAGGCCGCCGAGCAGCATATCGTAGTCAGCTTTGACCCGATCAATGGCCGGCGTATCTACGTCAACGGCCAGTTCACCGGGGATCTTGATCCGCTGCCCGGCGGTAGCTTGATCGACTGGGATGACAGCTTTGCCCTGGTGCTCGGCAACGAGGTCTCCGGCGATCGCCCCTGGCTCGGGCAAGCTGAGGCTGCTGGCGATCCACAACCGCGCACTCACTCCGGAACAGATCGCCCGCAACCAGGCCGCCGGGGTTGGCGAGAAGTTCTTCCTGCTGTTCAGCATCAGTGAGCTGGTCGGGCTGCCGCAGAGCTACATCCTGTTTGAGGTGAGCCCAGTTCGGACAGCTACAGCTATCTGTTCAACCAGCCGCGCTTCATCAGCCTGGATGCGACGGTGCAGCCGAGCAACAGCCCTCTGGCCGGCATGCGTATCGGCATCAACGGCCACGAAGCGGTGGTGGGGCAGGTCTACAGCAATCTCGACCTGCGCCTCGGCGGGTCCGCCTACTCGCCTGAACAGGGGCACGCTGCTATCGCTGCTGGGCACCATCATCGCCAGTGAGCGGGGTGTGGCGGGGGATGAA
>AASF01001035.1 GCA_000168735.1 Candidatus Endoriftia persephone str. Hot96_1+Hot96_2
GATCCTTCGGCTTCTTTACAAGCCAAACCAAGTCTGAAACTCGCGCGCGACAGTTTAGGATCATCTATGTCCGTATAAATTGAAGAAAGCAGTTCAATTTCTTCAGCGTTGAGATCCTCCGGCAGTGCTGACCTTTTACCATCCATTACCATAAAAGGCGCAAACGGTTCGTTGAGGCTCGCGGGCTTCAACATCATTGAGCATGCGTCGGCCAACAACCAAAGAATACGTCCCTCGGATAGCTTCCCTTCTTCGACGGCCTCACGTGCGGAGCTTGAGAGCGCCTGCCACATTGAGGAATAGTCTTCGCGCCTCACGTTCTCCAATGCAGCCTGCCACCCGGACTGTTCGAAGGCTTCCTTGCTGATGGGAGTATTTTCTGGGTAGCGCGTCATCCGTCCTCCAAGACCAAATGAATTTGCCTAACGTCTTGGCTCAGTGGCGGCAAAAAGTGGAGCGAGGAACGAGCGGAGCTTTTTGGCGTCCACTGCAGCCACTTGTTAGCTGCTTTCTTTGCCATGATATTGAAATTGTGTGGCCATCCCTCGCCCTTCTCCTGCTGAATTTGGCAACCAGTTATCCCGCTTCAGCGTATGACAGACTTTGATCTGCCACCTATTTTGGATGGCGACCAACTCTGGCCGCATCAGCGGCTGATGTGCTTTTGATGTTGCCACCTGTTTGGATGGCTACCAACTCTGCCCCGCATCAGCGGCTGAGTTGCCTTCGATGCACCACCTGTTTTGGATGGCTATCAACTTTCCCGCTTCAGCGCGGTACGGACTTTGACTCTACACCCGTTTGGATTTGGCAACCAATTTTCTCGCATAAGCGCGTGACAAATTATGGACTTGAATTGACTGAGCTTGGGGTGCCCTGATGCGTTTGTTCATCGATCATCAATATTTGTCTTTCAGCTAACGTTTGGGCTTAGTGGCGACAAAAAGCGGAGCGAGGAACGAGCGGAGCTTTTTGCCGTCCACTGGAGCCCCATTGTTGGGCATATTTCTGTGCTGGCCTGTGTCCATGACTCAAAATACTCCCCTTCCCTGATGATTCGACTTTTCTGAGGCGGGAGGCTTGATCCGATTTCCTTTCAGCCTGCACCATGACTTTGCAACCAAATATTCTGAGGCGGAAGGTTCATGCGATTTCCTTGCCGCCTGCACCCTTATTCACACCCAAAAGCCTATCATTTCCTAGTAGGCGCGTGCAGCCAACTTCCGCAATGGCGACGAAGCCGCATCCTGCCTGAGCCTTGCAAGGCGAGATGATCTTTCGACAGGGACCGACCCTATGTAACCAGCTATCCTCCATGATGCCGAATAGCCTGGGCTCCAAGCCTCTCCAACTCTACCCGATTTAAACTTAATCCTCTGTTGCCTTGCACGGCTTATTCTATGGCGATGCCTTGGTTGCCCAACGTTGCAATTAACTGGTGCATTTGTAAGGAGCGAAGCGACTGAAAAATGCGTCCATGTTGAATTGTCTTGTTAGGCCATACTTAATACGTACTGTATTTCTGGCAGCATTCTTTGGACACATTCTTTTCCCTCATTTATAGCTTCATTTGCTCGATAAAACTCCAATAGACCAATATGTGACAGCTTTGGAGAAAGTAAAATATCTGGAGGGTCTCCAGCCATGCGACTCCTTGTAATTCTGTCCTGCGTAATATTGACTGAGCCAGCGATAGCTTCAAACAAGCTCGGTGGTTTATCTTCAACTTTTGTTGTTGAAAATACCGAAGCTGTATATTCTGTGACTAAATCGGTGATTTTGTCTACAACACCCGTATCTTGTTTTATTTTATCTTTTGGTTTTT
>AASF01001034.1 GCA_000168735.1 Candidatus Endoriftia persephone str. Hot96_1+Hot96_2
AGTCTGCAGGTTAACGAATCGCCTTAGCTTGATCCTCTACCAGAAGTGAATTTCCATTGTCGCCAGTGCGGCCATAAATTCCGGCGCTGAGCCGAAGTTTGTCAGTGAGGCTCCTGAACTGGCGCACCACCCATTCTCATACTCAGCCGAATGCCCAAACTGCAATGATACCGCATCCCAGGCCGCCTGGGAGCGGAATCTTATGCTTGCGCATGCAAACGCGACCGGCCCGACCACGGATGAGGGCAAACGTCGCTGCAAGTTCAATGCGCTGAAACATGGCCTGCGGGCCGATACCGCCACCTACTACCCGGCCAAGCCTGGCGGGTACCCCCACTGCAACGGCTGCGAGTATCGCACTGACATGGAGTGCCTAGACTTCGGCGGCTGCCTGAAACGCACCGAGCTGCTGCTGCGCCATCAGATCGCCTTTGAGTCTGGTGACCCCTCCAAGTTGCAGGCGTTTCGGGCCAGGACCCAGGCCCACATCCAGGCCCTGATTGACGACATGATCCTGGCGATCGCTCAGGATGGTGGGCCGCGGATCAAATCCCCCGAGTGGTACTACGACAAGGATGGCCGTTTCCACCTGGCGCGATTCAGGGATGCCGATACGGATGAATGGATC
>AASF01001033.1 GCA_000168735.1 Candidatus Endoriftia persephone str. Hot96_1+Hot96_2
GCTTAAGTGAAAGATTTCTTGTCCGAATTCTTTTTAGGCTCACGAGAAGACTTCGATCAAAAAATTAGAGATCTTAGAGAGAAATTTGGGATGGATAACCCAAAGTTCACAAGATATATCGTCGGAGTTGCTGTTTTAGCTTTGTTAAGCAGTGGTTGTTGGTCTGCATATAATCTAATTAAACCAAAAACGGTACCCAAACATATTGAAATAAACAACAATACCATTATCAATATTGCAGCAGAGGCAACACAATTAACTACAGAAGAAATAAAAGAAATAATTCACAATGTCACAAAAGATGAAGTAGAGTTTGCAAAGGATGCCAGTCGTATAATATTACCAGCAAAAAATGCCAAAAATGGCTCAATTATTATTGATAATGAAAGAAAAGCCATAATAACTCACCTGGCAATTCAAGAAACGCCAACTGTAGAATTAGAGCATCTTAAGGAATTTGAAGATGAATTTACTGAATATTATGAAAATGTAGATATTATCATCAGAGCTACGGATAAAGATAAGAATAAAAGTGGATGGAGGGTTTTTGTTCCAGATATTGATAAAAAGATGAGGCTCAACATGCATATAGCTCCAGGTATAAATAAAGAAACACTTTTCTCATCTAGATA
>AASF01001032.1 GCA_000168735.1 Candidatus Endoriftia persephone str. Hot96_1+Hot96_2
GCTTTCGAAACAGCATCCGCACAAACCGTAATCCCCTACATCCCTCCAGCAGCATCCAGGATTAGCGAAACTGACCCGCCATGCCACTGATTTTACAAGAAAATAAGCCCTAAACAGTGCTCTGTTACATGAGTTCCCAACCCCGGGTAACTATAGGAAAAACCCCGTCACAATTCACCAATGGAAATGGGGTTGCTGACTCTGCTAGTCTTTGCAGCCAGCTCCTGTAGCGGCATGCCGCTCCAAAGCAGGCCCTGCTTCTATCCCGCAACCATTCCACAGGGGATGGATCATCAACACAACTGGCCCATAGAGGGAACATGACATTGGCACCCGTTAAACGCACGATTCACGGCAACACCCCGATCCGCTCCGGTCTTGGCTTCACCCTGATCGAAGTCATGGTGGTGGTGGTTATCCTCAGCATCCTGGCTGCGATCGTTGTCCCCAAAATCATGGATCGCCCGGAGCAGGCGCGTGTCACCAAGGCGAAAAATGACATCCGCGCCCTGGAGGCGGCCCTCAATCTCTACCGCCTGGACAATATGCTCTATCCCAGCACCGACCAAGGCCTGGAGGCGCTGGTCAGCAAACCCTCCGGCGCGCCTGAGCCGCGCAACTGGAAGCAAGGCGGCTATCTGGACCGCCTGCCGAAAGACCCCTGGGGCAACGACTACTTCTACCTCAGCCCGGGTTCCCATGGCGCGGTTGACATCTACTCCTCCGGCCTCGATCTGCAGTCCACAGACGATGACATAGGAAACTGGAATCTGGAGCAGTGACCACCAGCCACTTCCAGCGAGGCGGCCTCACCCTGCCGGGCGGAGCCGCTATCAGGGGCTTCACCCTGCTGGAAGTGATGGTGGTGATCGTAATCATCGGCATCATCGTCAGCCAGATCACCATCTCCTTCAGCGGCCAATCTCCAGAAGAGATCCTGAAGACCGAAGCGCGCCGCTTCGCCAGCCTGGCGCAGCTCGCCAGCGAAGAGGCGCTGCTGAGCAACGCACTGATCGGCATCGCGGTGGACCACGACGGGCTACCAGTTTCTTCGCCGGCAAAAAGACAAGTGGCAGGCCAGCACCGAGAGCGTG
>AASF01001031.1 GCA_000168735.1 Candidatus Endoriftia persephone str. Hot96_1+Hot96_2
GATCCCTTGCGGTTTCAACACGCTTGATGAGCAGTGCGGTATATTTTTCCTCGGCCACGGGGTACTGCTCGGGATATTCCTGTTGCAACTGCTGTAACTCGGCATCGAGTGCGCGAAGTTTGTTGGGTGGCCGTTTCTTCAGCGCCTGGCCAACCTTTTTAAACGCGGTCTTGTGCTGGAAATCTCTCAGCTTTTCGGTAAGTTCCGGCATTTCCGGGGCAATCTCCAGACCGTGGCGAACCAGTTTGATGGCCGCGGTAAAGTCATCTCTCTTGGCCCGTTTCTGTGCCAGACGGAGATAGGCCTTGCCAATGGCCTCGGGCCCGGTGACCTGAAGGAAAGGGTCATTTGCCGGTAACTCCTGCTGCAACTCCTGCAATGTCTTGTGGGCCTGGGTAACGTCATTTGCCTTGGCCGGGGCAAAGCGTTCGCTCTGGCTCAGCAGGGTGCCGGCTCTTGTGAACTGGCCCGCATCACGCTCCTTTCCGGCCTGCTGTAAGTAGAGCCGGGCGATCTCATTCTTCTGTTTGCCGAGCCAGGGGTCATCCGCCGTAATCAGGTTTTGAAGACCTTTCAGCGCCGTCTCCAGTTCCTGTTCCCAGGAGGCGGGTGAACCGTGCTCCAGCGGTCAACCGTTCGATGCCCCGTTTGCGCTCGGCGATCTCCTCA
>AASF01001030.1 GCA_000168735.1 Candidatus Endoriftia persephone str. Hot96_1+Hot96_2
GATCAGTTCACGCAGGCCGGGGTTGCAGGCGGCGAGCCAGCGCCGTGGGGTGACGCCGTTGGTTTTGTTGTTGAAGCGTTCCGGCCAGAGTTCATAGAAGTCGTGGAACAGGCCGGCGGTGAGCAGCTGGGTGTGCAGTGCGGCGACGCCGTTGATCGAGAAGCTGCCGACGATGGCGAGGTAGGCCATACGCACCATTGGCTCGTGTCCCTCCTCGATGATCGATATGCGGCGCAAGCGGTCGGTGTCGCCGGGCCAATGCTGCGCTACCTGGGCGAGAAAGCGGGCGTTGATCTCGTAGATGATCTCCAGCAGGCGTGGTAGTAGCTGCTGGAATAGGCGCACCGGCCAGCGTTCCAGGGCTTCCGGCAGTAAGGTGTGGTTGGTGTAGGCCATGGTGCGGGATGTGATGGCCCAAGCGTCGTCCCAGCCGAGATGCTGCTCATCCATCAGCTGGCGCATCAGTTCAGCCACCGAGATGCTGGGGTGGGTGTCGTTGAGCTGGAAGCAGTTTTTCTCGGCAAACTCGCTGAAATCCTGGTGGCTCTCATGCCATTCGCGGATTACGTCTTTGATACTGGCGGAGGCGAGGAAGTACTGCTGGCGCAGCCGCAGCTCTTTGCCGTTCTCGCTGGGCGTCGTTGGGGTAGAGCACCATGGTGATGTTTTCTGCGTCGTTCTTTTTCTTCACCGCCTCGGTGTAGCCGCCGGCGTGGAACTCCTCCAGGTCAAACTCGTCGGTGGCGGCGGCCTTCCACAGCCGCAGGGTGTTGACGGTATTGTTGCGGTAGCCGGGGATCGGGATGTCGTAGGGTACCGCCAGCACGTCGTGGGTGTCGACCCAGCGGATGTGCAGCCGGCCGCTGGCGTCGCGGCCCTGCTCGACGCGCCCGCCAAACTTGATGCGTTGCACATACTCGGGCCGCTCCAGCTCCCAGGGGTTGCCGTCGCGTAGCCAGTGGTCTGGA
>AASF01001029.1 GCA_000168735.1 Candidatus Endoriftia persephone str. Hot96_1+Hot96_2
GAATGAATTAGCGGCGCGAATCGTCTTGATCATCGCCTGACTCACCATGCAGTGCTGGCGGCCTGTCGGCCGATGCCGGGGCGTTCGGTGCGACGGCTGCTGGCGTTCGAGGTCTGCTCCAGTACCGAGCTTTCACCCAGCGATGCGCCGGCCTTCCGGCCTAACCACTTTGTCGCGATTGACGGCTATCTGCAGCGGAAACTGGAGGCGCTCTCTGTCTACGACGCGGAAATGCATCCGTCTCCTTCATGTCCGGTCGCCTCGGGCGCTGGAGGCGCTTGCTCACCTACGCGGCGCCCAGGTGGGGGTGGTGGCGGCTGAGGCGTTTGAACTGGTGCGGGAGATCCGTTGAGACGGTGCTCTCCTATTGGTGTTGTGCTAGATCAGCCGGAGGTTAGCCGCCGATTGCCTGTTTGTGGTGTTTTATCTGACAGTGGCCGTCAAGGGAGCCCAAGCCCAACTGGATTGCCCTGAAGGCGGAGATTCCACCGCGGTACTGATGGATGGCGAACTGTTGCGCCATACTGATGGAAAAGTCTTGATGACCCTTTGCGTTGGCGCAGCGCCGCACCATCTCTGAAATTGCCTGTTCCCTTTTCATCCCCTTTCTCCAGCTAGTTTCTCAACCTATTGTGTATGCGGCAAATATCAGGATTTCTTTATGCTCGAAAACCTCTTGCCTTAATGAAATAAAGCGAATCCGAGGGAATTAAAAGTGCTTTCTGGATTTAGTGTGCGACGGGTCACGTAAAAACCCAGATCTGTCAAGTTTTTTTACACTTCTCTTGTTGAGACTGGCCCGGTCCGGGCCCGTTAGCCTGTCTGTGAGTCGAAGGGGGTGTTTTGGGAACGGGATTTGCAGGCCCTGATGTCGAGATCCCGACAGCGCTGAATAAATGCACTCCAAGCCTATGAA
>AASF01001028.1 GCA_000168735.1 Candidatus Endoriftia persephone str. Hot96_1+Hot96_2
GCGCGAATCGCCCTTGATCCCCATGTATATCTGCGCCACCGCTTCCACCCCACTGGCGGCGGCGATGCTCGCCGGCGGGCTCTCGCCGGGCGCGGTGCTAGGTGTTCCTGCTCGCCGGCCCCGCTACCAACCCTCTGGCCACCATGGGGGTAATCTGGCAACGGAGATGGGGCGCCAAGTGCTGCTGGCCTATCTACTGGGGATCGCAGCCAGCAGCCTGCTGATGGGAGTGGCGCTGGATGTGCTGCTCGAGGATATGGGGTGGGTGGTCGATGCCACTGTCGCCGGCGAACAGGAGTGGCTGCCCGACTGGCTGAAGTCTCTGGCAGGGGTGGGTCTGCTGACCGCCGCGCTAGCCAGCGCCCGGCGGAGTCTGAGTCAGAGATAGAATGTAGGAGCACCGCTTGCGGTGCGGTCGCCGTAACACCTGACGATCGCCACTGATCCTACACTTCTGGATGACTGTTCGCGCTACAAGCAGCACTCCTACACAAGCAACCTTCCGGCTAGGGCTTCTGCCCTACCAGCATCGCCAGATCCCGGCTCCCTTTTGTCACATCCCCCAGCTCGCCCTCCTCCCGGTAGAAGCGCAACCTGAGCGATGAGAAGAGACTCAGCAGTTCGTTGTCTGCCAGACGGAAGGCCGGATCGTTGGGACCTCGACTGGTGAGGCGGGTCTGGCTAAAAGTCTGGAAGAAGATTAGCCCGCCGGGCCGCAGCGCCTCGATCCAACCGGGGATCAGGCTGCGATCGAGAAAATAGCTGGCGACAATCACATCGTAGCTGGCCGGTGCTGGCGCCTCGCTCTCAATATCCCGCACTTGAGCGCTGAGCGACAGGCCTTCGGCGCCAGCCGCGGTATTCAGCTGTTTGATCGCCACCGGGGAGAGGTCCCAGGCGGTGACCCGCAGTCCCGCCCGAGCCAGCGCCAAGGCGTTACCTCCCAGCCCGCAGGCCAACTCCAGGGCATCCCCTGTCGCAGGCAGCAGGTGAAGGTTTTTACTCAGCACCTCGGCAACGTGCACGGGTTTCTCCGGGGCGGCGTGGCGCTCGTCCCATTTCGCCCTGAGTTTCTCGAGACGCTCCTCCATCCGCCTCAGAGCCGCTCCAGCCCCCGCGCCAGATCGGCGCAGATATCATCTACGCTCTCCAGCCCCACCGCGATGCGCAGAAAACCCTCACCGATGCCAGCGGCCTGGCGTTCTTCCGGGCTGAGGCG
>AASF01001027.1 GCA_000168735.1 Candidatus Endoriftia persephone str. Hot96_1+Hot96_2
CTTGATCAGATCCCCAACTCTTTTGCGGCTGATGGTTCAAACTCGGTCTCCATCCTGTTGCAGAAGGCAGCTGGCGAATACTATGGTGCGATCGACCCAACCACCTTTGCCACCAACACCAACACCAATCCCGGTGGAGATGGTGATGACGGAGAAAGCTGAACCGCATCCACAGTCTCGGCACCTCGTTCGACTATGCAATGGACACCGAGGCGATGGGCGCCATCGGTGCTGCGCGGCGAGTTTCTCTACAACAAGGATGAGATGCAGCCGGTGGTGGATCGGCGCCTGCTGGGGATTGGTGACCTGACCAACTCCCTGGCGCATGGAAGAGGCGGACATGTTTAAGTATGTGCTGGGTGCGGATATCACCGTGCTGACCAACATGCTGGTCAGTGCCCAGTTTATCCAGTTCTGGGAACATGGACTTTATCGAGGAGACGCGCACCTGTACCACCCAGGCGGGCAACAGCTACGATTGCTCCCGCTACACCGGTGACATGGCTACCATGAACCTGGATAACGGCCTGAACAAGGGACATGAGTTCAAAGAGTTCTACTCGCTCTTCTTCTCCAAGCCGTTTGGTGACTCGCAGGAGCACCGCTGGAACAACATCACCATCTATGAAGAGGGCGGTGGCTGGTGGAACCGGCTCGATATGGAGTACACCTTCACCGACGAGTTGATCGGTTCTGCTGAGTGGAACCACTACTGGGGTGACAAAGACACCACCTTTGGCCAGTTCGA
>AASF01001026.1 GCA_000168735.1 Candidatus Endoriftia persephone str. Hot96_1+Hot96_2
GAATTCGCCTTGATCACCGTGGCACCAGTCGTTGTTACCCGCTGAGTGTCGACTCAAACAGCGCATCCACCAGCCCAAGGGTGGACACTCAGGATCAGAGGCCAGGTACCAAGCAAGCTAAGCAACACCCAAAAGGCGGAGACAATAATATAGCCATCCCGGTTGCTTAGACGGATACGACTGCGGGCACCTACCAACCACAACAGGCCACCCAAGACCAGGGTGCCAAGCATGGGTATCAGAAAATTCGTCAGCTCGGCTTCCTGGTACCAGATAGCGACGCCCAAGGGGGCCACACAGGGAGAGTCCGAAAATGATTGCCAGGGCCCCCGGAAACGCGAGCAATGATCCGTGTGTGCAAGATATCTACTTAAAAGATGAAAAACAGGATAGCGATTTTATCACTATGCCTTGGAGACACGCCGCTACCACTCACTATGGATCGCCCCCCGCTCCGGCTGGTCGATGCGTTCATAGGTGTGAGCACCAAAGGCATCGCGCTGGGCCTGGATCAGGTTCTGCGGTAAGCCGTGCAGTGCGGTAGCTGTCGAAGTAGCCCAACGAGGCGCTCAGCACCGGCACCGGGATGCCGTTACCAGCGGCCTGACCGAACACCCGCCGCCAAGCCCCCTGCAACCCCTGCAGCTGCAGGCTGAGATCCCCCGTCAGCATCAGGTTGGCGGGCTGCTGATCGGAGTAGGCATCACGGATCGCATCGAGCAGCCGTGCGCGGATGATGCAGCCGCCCTTCCAGATACGCGCCACCTCGGCCAGATCGACCCCCCAGCCGTAGCGCTCTGAGGCACTGCTGATAAGCGCCAGCCCTTGGGCATAGGCGGCGATGCGTGAAGCGTAGATGGCGCCGTGCAGATCTGCTACAAAGGCCTCGCGGTCGGTGATGGATGACGTCTCGGGGCCTTGCAACCGATGTGCCGCATGCTCCCCGTTGCGCCTTGGCCGCCGATAGCACCCTGGCATCCACCGC
>AASF01001025.1 GCA_000168735.1 Candidatus Endoriftia persephone str. Hot96_1+Hot96_2
GATCAGCGGGGGTGGTGCCGCCCTTGATGTTGGCCAGCTCCTCGAGATTTGAGCTTGTGGCTGTGACCGCAGCAGACCAGATCCCAGTCGCCGGTGGCGGCCATGGCACGGGCGTAGTGAGGATAGTGGACCAGGAAGATCCGCTTGCCGGCCAGTTCCACTCCAGCATCCATGCCATGGTAGTGGATGTGGGTGTTGGGCTGGTTGGCAAGTCGCCCCAGGGTGTAGAGGTCGCCGCTGTTGTTGCCGTGGATGACATGCACCGGTAGATCATGCTTGGCGAGGCAGTTGAGGGTGCTTGGAGCGACTACGTCGCCACAGTGCAGCACCGCCTCGGCGCCCTGGCTCTTGGCTTCTGCCACCGCGGCGTCGAGCAGCGGGATGTGGTCGTGGCTATCGGAGAGGATGCAGACTTTCATATTGGTGGTGAATCGTGGGAGCGCTGCGTGTAGGCCTTAGAAATTGGGTTTTTCAGGTGCATCTTTATACAGTTGCACACTCTCCATGATCTCTGCCTTTGCCTCATCGAGGCCGTACCAGCCGTCGACGCGCACCCACTTACCTTCGTCCAGATCCTTGTAGTGCTCGAAGAAATGGGAGATGCGATTCAGCACCTCGCCAGACAGGTCGCGGAAGGTCTGCACCGAGCGGTAGCTTTTGCAGAGCTTGTCGACCGGCACGGCCAGTATCTTGGCATCGTCTCCCGATTCGTCCTTCATCTTGAGCACGCCAATCGGGCGGCACTTGATTACCGAGCCGGAGATCAGTGGATAGGGGGTGAGCACCAGCACGTCGACCGGGTCGCCATCCTTCGACAGGGTGTGCGGCACATAGCCGTAGTTGCAGGGGTAGTGCATGGCGGTGGACATGAAGCGGTCGACAAACATCGCACCGGTCTCCTTATCCAGCTCATATTTGACTGGGTCGGAGTGCGCCGGAATCTCGATAATGACATTGATGTCGTTAGGGACATTGGCGCCGGAGCTGACTCTGTCCAGGTTCATATTAGCGTCCTGTTAAATTTATAAAGTCGCCATTATACGCAGCCTCTTTGTCCGGGTACCAGGGTGGGGAGGATTAAGCCCTTTGAGTGAAAGGGTTTCAGCGGAGAATAAAAGAGGCCGGCAAAGCCGGCCTCTCTCTATAGCGTGGGCGCAGAGCGCCCCAGAGTGGGATCAGATCAGCGGCACGATTAGGAGTGCCACGATGTTGATGATCTTGATC
>AASF01001024.1 GCA_000168735.1 Candidatus Endoriftia persephone str. Hot96_1+Hot96_2
ATCAAGGGAATCAGTAACCCGCCCTGCAGATAGAGCATCGTGTCCCTGAGAGGTGTAAGTCGAACTCACCCCGGCAGGTTGTCATCATCGGCGGATGAGGCTGTATCCTGTAATAGTGTGTAGCCTGCCGCCGATGCCGAAGTTTTTACTGGAAGTCATAGCGCACCGAAATGCTGCCATTTACCAGACTGCCAGAATAAGCATCATAATCGAGCGCAAACACCTGCGCCCAAGCATCCAGTTTCAGCTTGGGGGAGATCCAATAGGCACCATCCAGACCCAGGCTGGGTAGCGGGATGCTCACGTCGGCATCATAGCTGGGGCCAGCAAGGCGCGTGCTAATCCCTGTGGAGAGTGAGGTCACATGGACACCGAGCAGGCTCTCGATCTGCCAGTCTTCGTTCTGATAGAGCTTATAACGCCACGCCAGACGTGCGACCTTCGAATCAAAGAAGCTGTCGACGAGCGTATCAACGGTATAGTCCTCACCATCAATAGTGATGGTGCTGTTGAGCATACTGCTGCCACTGCGTGATAACTCCACATAGGAGAGATCGATGGCGTGATTCTCATTAAAGCGATAGGTGATATCCAGCATCGGCAGGATCTCCCGCTCTCCCAGGCCAAGTTGATCCTCCATGTTAAAGCTGGTCCCGATTGTGCCATCTTTTGAATCGAGCCTGAGCTCAGTAGCGGTGCTGGCCCAGAAGGCGGCAAGGCGTACCTCTATCGTATTCGGCTCAGCCATTGCCTCGAAGGTAGCTAACAGGCCGACAACCAGTAATCTAAAGCCCACAATCACTTTACGCTTGTTCACTCTGCTATTTACTCCCTGGTAAAGATCTGGATGCCTGATGATAGGGCCGGCTTAATTCATGCACGGCCTCGACAAAGGCCCCGGCATGTTCCGGCGGAATATTGGGATGAATGCCATGGCCCAAATTGAAGACGTGACCCTCGCCCGGACCGAAATTCTCGAGCACCCGGCCAACCTCTTCACGTATACGCTCCGGGTGAAGCATAGA
>AASF01001023.1 GCA_000168735.1 Candidatus Endoriftia persephone str. Hot96_1+Hot96_2
TTCGCCCTGATCACTCGCAATGACACCGGTGGTATCCCGGTTGACTGTTCCGGGAGGACTATAACGGACCGGCAGCAAACGAGATGACCGCTGCCCAGGTGGCCGATATCCTGGCGGCCGATACCGATCGCTCCAGTTTTGCCGATGAACAAGCGTTTGGCGAGAGTCTGGTTGCCTATCTGGCTGGAGCAACCGCCAACGAAGGTGACAGTAGCGGCCAGTTCCGCGCGCGCGGCGGTCTGCTCGGTGACATCATCCACTCCTCGCCGGTGTTTGTTGGAGCCCCCAATCCTGGGCTCTATCCCGACGGCATAGAGGGTGGCGGTGTTAACTCCTACTATCAGTGGGCAAATGTTGATGCAGCCAATCGTATCCCGATGGTCTATGTGGGGGCCAATGACGGCATGCTGCACGGCTTCCGTGCAGAGGATGGTGAGGAGGTGTTCGGTTACTTTCCGCAGCAGCTGTTCTCCAGCGCGACCGGTAAAGGGCTGCATTGGCTGGCTGAGCAGGGCTATAGCCACCGCTACTATGTCGATATGACGCCGACGGTGGCGGATGTGTTCATCGATACCGGTGATGGTGCTGGTGCGAGTTGGCACACCATTCTGGTGGGTGGGTTGCGCGGTGGTGGTCGTGGCTTTTTCGCCCTGGATGTCTCCGATCCCAGTGAGTTCACTACTACTGCCGGCGCTGCAGCGAATGTGCTTTGGGAGTTCACCCATGATGATCTGGGCTATACCTATCAGCGAACCGACCATCGTTAAGACCAACGGACCCATTGTGGATGGGGTGAATACTGGACGCTGGGCGGTCATCTTCGGCAGTGGCTATGAGCCGGGACCAGCATCTGATGGCAGGGCCAAACTGTTTATCAAGTTCCTCGACAACGCTTTACCATCAGAGATTGTGATCGACACCGGAGTGGGGTCGATCGTCAATGGTGATTGCCAGAGTGCGGCCAGTGACTGCAACGGTCTCTCCACCCCGTCGGTGATCGATCTGAACGGCGATGGTATTGCCGACCGGGTCTATGTTGGTGATCTGCATGGCAATCTCTGGGTGTTCGATATCTCCAATGCCACCTCGGCCCGCTGGGATGATGCGGATCAACACTACCGGCTGTTCAGCGCTCAGGATGAA
>AASF01001022.1 GCA_000168735.1 Candidatus Endoriftia persephone str. Hot96_1+Hot96_2
GGGACTACTCCTGCATGTTTAAACGAATCGCCCTTGATCACCATCGTGACCATGCTGTTCTATTTTGTTCGCGGCATCGGGCTGCTGTTGATGCAGCTATTCAGGAAAAAGCCATCCAGAGGGAAAGGCACGCCAGCAGCCGGCAATGCGTCGACCCCGGCCCTCCTCTGGAAGCGGTGGGGCTGGCGGTGCAGATCGGGTTGTCGCTGGCTTGGCAGAGGCCGCCCCTGGCGTCAGCCTCTACGCGAGAGCAGCAGCAGATGCTCCGGCCCGGGTGGAAGCGGAGCCGGCAAAGATAGTCGCGCAGGCTGATGCCGTTGACAAGGTTTCTGGGGCGACGAGGCAGGAGGGTGTCGCTAGCGAAGCGCCTGAGCCAGTTGCGGAAGCCGTGCAGCCAGATATGGCCGCAAGCGGGAAACCGGCGGCAGAAGCGGCACAGAGTGAACCGACGCCCAAAGTCCCGGCGAAGGCGCCGCCGAAGGCCAAAAAACGGGCATCGACTCTGAAAAAGAAAGTGGCGAAACCGAAAGCGGTCGAGGCCGTGACCAAGTCCGCTGTTGGCGTTAATGCAGCCGTTGCTCTGGAGGCGGGGAACGCCCCGAGCAGGAGCGGTTCCGCTCCGGCTAAGAAAAACGGCGGGGCGTCGGGGCATTCGTTTGAAGAGCTGAGTCTGATGATGGTGGCGTCGCTTTGAAAGCTCTTCTGAATCGTCATCTGCTTAGCTTGGTGTTGGCTGTGGTCTGCCTGTTCGGTCAAGCCACTGTTATTGCAGGAGATCCCTATCAGGGCTATCGCTTTCGCCCACTGACTGTTCCCTCTGAACAGCGGCGGCAGGTGGTGCAAGAGCCTGCCGCTTTGCCGTGGCGCCCGAGTCTGGGTGAGACCAGAGACAAGAGGCGATCTGAGACGGCAAAGGGCTCACTCAGCGATGGCTCTGCTGCATTGGGCCTGCCGCGAGGCACCTATCGCCCAGTCGAGCGCTTTACGCAGGTTCCAGCCCAGGTCGGCAGCTATCAGTTTCGTCCGATTTCGTCGACAGAGGGGAAGCGCATAGATGCCCAGTGCAGGCCGCAACCACAAGATCGCGCAGCCGCCCTTCATAATCCCCCTCAGCGCTATCGCTTTCGTGGTGATCCGCTGCCTGAAAAGCGTAATAAACCTGCCCCCTTCAATTGGAAAGACCCCGATCAGGCAGCGGTTTCGCCCAGGTTTCGACCCGATAGTCGATTTCGCAACAGC
>AASF01001021.1 GCA_000168735.1 Candidatus Endoriftia persephone str. Hot96_1+Hot96_2
AGCTCTGATACTGGTTCATTTTGTCGCATTCCAATTACGCCGACATAACTCTCAACATCATGTTTTATTAACGCTTCAGTTATGGCGTCATCGAAATTGCCATTGTTAGCTTCGCTGCGCCTGTGTTTATGAGCTTCAGACCATAATGTTTCTATACGAAATCTTGTATCTTCATCTACTAACTGAACTGCATCGGCTAAAGGCTCAACTACAATACTAAAATTATTCTTAAGGTACTCTTCAATATCATCCTCTGGTCTATATCTCCCATGGAAAACTTCTATGGAAGACGCAAACTTTAGAGGCTAGTACCCCTGCTCAACATAATGATAATACAAAAAAGGGATTCTTCCGTTCCACTGACTTAAACTTCTTCTTGAGCAAGTTAACGAAATATTAATATGTTGCAATACTTCTCTAACTACCCCATCCGTAACGCATAACTCAACGCCACTTTCTATTAAAGAGTGGGCAATATCCGAATATTTTTTGTGTTGCTCATCTCTATAGAATGTTTCAACTAATAAAGACAATACGATAGTTGTATCCAACCAAATTTTACCGTGACTAAATATTTTTTTAGTTACTTTCTGAACGTCAGGTGTTTCTCGTAAAAATTAATAAAGGGTATATGTATCGGATATCTTTTTTAGATGTGTTTTAACCGCAGATAAGTCAGAGCTTAATAATCTTGCTATTACATTTAAAGCAATATCAGGAAAATGAACAAGATAGCTCTCCGATGATGGAAAGTCATTTATATCTAAGAAGATACAATTATTCAGCGTATTATGATCATTTAAGCAAATATCACCATGCAGTACAGAAAAGGCAAATGATTCTCCAGATTTAATTAAATAGTGATCAATAATCCTCAATATCCTATTCGAAATTTCCTGAATGTTTTCATCATTTATGTGGTCGCTGTCCTCCCTCTCATTTCCAACCAACCTCTCAACTTCATTAGAAAACTCTACTTCTTCGCATTCAGTCTCTGCAACTCGTTCTTGTATTCGATTTACCTCTTCATAAGTAAGACAGAATTCATCTTCTTTAATCCAATGCCGTATAACTTTTTTGTTTAGCTTATTGAGTGCAGAATTAACACACTTCTCAATCTCAGCTGGGTCACTTGATGGTATAAATTCAACAACGTTTTTATGCACTTCTATACGCGCCATTCTATTCTCTGAACTTGTATTCCTTAAGGCTGCTCTGACAAGTGATTCAAAAGCTACCTTCGTTAACCCTTTATCAGTATTCTCATCTTCCCACTGCATACCTAAATAAGTTAGGGCTACTTTAGATTCTATTGAAGTTAATGCAGGTCTAGATTTCTCAATTATTGACTCAGACTCCAAAAATGGCCTTGCAATGACATCAACTAGCTGAGAAGCACAACTATATTTATTATCATCTAGTTCATACCTTTCCAAAAACCAACTTTTATCACGTATATCTAATGAAACCCCCTTGCCGATACATTTTTGTTTTAATGCATCGCCTTTCGCACCAATTTGTTGGTTTGTACAATAGATCAAAACTCTTATTTGATCGAAATTTTCTTCAAGCCGCTTTATAGTCCTCATCACTTTGGGATCAAAGTCTTTAGCCACTGAATATTGAACAGCTACATA
>AASF01001020.1 GCA_000168735.1 Candidatus Endoriftia persephone str. Hot96_1+Hot96_2
TTTAAACGAATTCGCCCTTGATCAGATCGTCGCGAACCTCATCGGTGACCTGTAGCAGGATCTCGCCATCGGTGGTGTCATCGAGCAGCTCCCAGACGATCTCGCGTTGTGGCAGCGGCAGCGACTCCAGCAGGTGTGCCACCTCGGCGGGACGCAACGCATTCAGCATGCGCGCCGCCTGCTGTAGCGCGCCACTATCGAGCACGTCCTGCAGGAACAGCAGGCGGTTGTTGTCTGAATTGTTCTGCAGGCTTGGTGGCATGAGGACGTCAGCTCGGGCTGGAGGCTAGATCAATCCGGATGACCCGGAAGGCCGGGGCGCAGTTTAACAAGGGGCCCGTCGCGGGGTGAAACCTTACAAATAGAAGGTGTATCTGAGCTAGTGAAACAGTTCTGCGAAGAGGGTGGCGGCTGGTTTTGCTGTGCATCTGCTGCAGAAATGCTTGGGCCTGGCGGGTGAGGGGCGCGGCAGATCGCTGGCGCGGACGACCCTGGCGGGTCTCTAGCAGGGGCGCCGGGTTGCATGCTCAGCTCGCGCAGTCCCATGCCGAGCAGTAGCTGGGTGAACAGCGGGTCGCCAGCCATCTCGCCGCACATACTGATCGGGATGCCAGCGTTATTGGCGGCGTGGATGGTCATCTGGATCAGTTGCAGCACCGATGGGTGGAGCGGGTCGAACAGGTAGTTGACCGACTCATCCATGCGGTCCACCGCTAGGGTGTACTGGATCAGGTCGTTGGTGCCGATGGAGAGGAAGTCGAGCTGGCGAGCGAAGCTGGCGGCGGCAATGGCAGCGGCGGGAATTTCGATCATGCCGCCGACAGGCATTGTCGCGTTGAACCGCAAGCCCTCGCGGCTCAGCTCCTGCTTGGTCTGTTCGAGCAGCGCCAGGGTCTCCTGCAGCTCGGCGATGCAGGAGAGCATCGGGATCATCAGCCGCACCTGCCCCTCGGCGGAGGCGCGCAGGATTGCCCGCAGCTGCGGTAGAAACAGATCGGGCTCCTTCAGGCAGAGGCGAATGGCGCGCAGGCCGAGGGCAGGATTGTTGGAGGGTGGACAGTTGGGGTCGCTGCACTCGATGGTCTTGTCGGCGCCCAGGTGCGAGGGTGCGGATGGTGAGGGGAGCGCCGTTGAGGCCATGCACCGCGCTCAGATAGGTTTCGAGCTGCTCC
>AASF01001019.1 GCA_000168735.1 Candidatus Endoriftia persephone str. Hot96_1+Hot96_2
AGGATCTACAGCTATCTATCGATATCCAGTTGCAACAGACCGCGCTCAAGGCACTCGGCGAGTTCAACGGCGCTGTAGCCGCAATCGAGATCGAGACCGGCGGGGTGCTGGCGCTGGTCAGCAAACCGGGCTATGACCCCAACCTGTTCGTTGAAGGCATCAGCAGCAAAGCCTACCGAGCGCTACAGAAATCCCCCGACAAACCACTCTTCAACCGCGCCATCCGCGGCCAGTATCCGCCCGGCTCCACGGTAAAACCCTTCATCGGCCTAGCCGGGCTGGAGAGCGGCGTGGTCCATTTCAGGCAGAAGAACTACTGCCCGGGCTACTATCAACTCCCCGGCAAGGAACACAAATATCGTGACTGGAAAAAGACCGGCCACGGTGTGACCGACATGCATAAGGCGATCGTGCAGTCTTGTGATGTCTACTACTATGAACTGGCCCGCACACTGGGCATCGACCGGCTGCACGGCTTCCTCTCCAACTTCGGCTTCGGCAGCAAAAGCGGTATCGACCTGACCGGCGAAAGCACCGGCCTGCTGCCCAGCCGAGCCTGGAAGCGCCGTACCCGCCGCGCCCCTTGGTATCCCGGTGAGACCCTGATCATCGGCATCGGTCAGGGCTACTTCCTCGCCACCCCGCTGCAGCTGGCGGTCGCCACCGCGACGCTGGCCAACGGCGGCAAACGCATCCGACCACGGGTCGCTCTCCAGCATCCGCCATGGTGATGGCAGCCAAGAAGAGCTGATCCCTATCGTCTCTCAAATAACACAGAACAACCCACTGCACTGGCAGCAGATCACCCAGGCGATGACCGACGTAGTGCAAGGGCCGCGCGGCACCGCCCGGCGCATCCGCAACAAAAAATATCGCATCGCCGGCAAGACCGGCACCGCCCAGGTCTTCAGCGTGGGTCAGGACGAAGAAGTATGACGAAAAGACGGTGGCGAAGCGCAAGCGCGACCACGCCCTGTTCATCGCCTTCGCCCCGGCAGAGATGCCGAAGATCGCGGTGGCAGTCATCGTAGAGAACGGCGGTCACGGCGGCTCAGTGGCGGCGCCTATCGCACGCAAGGTTGCTGGATCAATATCTGCTGGGAGAATCCCTGTGAGCGGCCCTCTCCAGCCCTGCACTCGAATCCCAGCCCGCCCGCCCCAGCGGTCTGCTCGCCTGGCTGCATCTCGATCTGACGCTGCTGAGCGCCCTGCTGCTGCTGTGCGGCGTCAGCCTGCTGGTGCTCTACAGTGCCGGGGATCAGGACATGGCGCTGATCCAACGTCAGGCGA
>AASF01001018.1 GCA_000168735.1 Candidatus Endoriftia persephone str. Hot96_1+Hot96_2
TGATCAGTTCGCTGATTCTCGGATGGATTGAGTTGCATGATGGCTTCTCGCTTAGATTCCCAATTCGTTCGCCAGTATGCTGCAGTTGCCCGCGCACTGAGCCGTCAGATGACCAGATCACCTGCGCGGATGTGGACTCCGACAATCAGTTCCGGGGTCTTTCTCGCTGGTGACGGTGACGTCGCGCCCGAGCTTGGGTTTGAGGGCTGCGGCTATCTGCTTTTCCTGGGCCGGCTTAAGCACGTATGCAGAACGTACATGCACTTTCAGCATGCGCTAGGCTCTCGGCCTTCAGCTGCTCAAACATGGCCGTAATTTCCGGCACCACAAGCAGGCGGCCATTCTCGACCAGCAGCTTCACCAAATTTGCGCCCTCTTCGTTGAGCCGGCCACCGCTGATCTCCAACATTAGGTCGGTGAGCTGTGCACGCTCAAACATCGGGTCACGGATAACAGCTGCCAGGGTGGGCTCTTCCACCACAGCGGTAAGGAAAGAGAGCATGTCGGACCAGAGGTCGAGGTTACCCTTCTCTTCTGCGTGATCGAACACCGCCTCAGCGTAGGGTCGGGCGATTGTGCTAGCGTCTCCTGCCATAGCCTTTATATCTCTTTAGCCAGGGCTTCAACGATGTCCTTATGGGCATCAGCGTTGATCTCTTTGCGCAGGATCTTCTCCGCACCAGCCCACGCCAGTTCGG
>AASF01001017.1 GCA_000168735.1 Candidatus Endoriftia persephone str. Hot96_1+Hot96_2
GATCCTCCTCTATTTTCTGTTGGATGGCGGGTGGAGTGGGGCTGGTCTTATTGGGCTGGAGTGTGGTGCTCTCGGGGCTGCTGCTGCCCGATGAGATTGGTTGGTTTCACCAGGCTTTTGTTGGTATCGCTTCTGAGGTTGCCGGTGGACAGCGGGTGGCTCTCCTGGCTGGAGCTAATTGGCGGTTCGTCGGCAAGGGGGGGGGTGAGCGCGAGCGTTGCTCAGCAGGATTATCCTCGGAGAGGTTCGGTCAGCGTGGGGGAGAAGGTTCGAACCTCGTTGCTAATCAGCGACTGCTGCAGGTAGTACCAGTAGCCTGCGGCTATCTGCAAGCCGATCACCAGCATCGCGATGAGTATCAGCCAGAGATGGCGATGCTGGCGATTGCGCCGGCAGCCCTGCATCAACTGCTGCAGGCTTTGTGGATCGAGTGGTTCGGTGGTCTCCTTTTTTTCGGCCGGCGCCTCATCAGCTGGCCTGGTTTCGGGGGGCTCGATCTGCTTGTTCTCTTCAGGCTCGATGTTGATCTCTGGCGGTTGGGGCAGTATCAGCTCATCGCTGCCATGGTCGAGCCGATCGGCAAGGGCGTTAGCAAGGTCGTCTTCGGGGGGAGCGGCTGGCGGGAGCTGAGTCTGCTCGGTGGGCTCTAGATCCAGCACCAGTGGCTCGGATTTGGGTACCGCATGGGGCACATCGACGAGCTTTCTGGTGCCCTGGGAGTTCTCTTCGGAGCCCCTTGTTGAGCGCGTCGAGCAACAGACTCATAGGGCTTCACCTGGTTCACGGTCGGCAGCCGGCAGCAGGTCTGGGGTCATCGTCCTGAAGGGTTTCAGGTCGTCCTGCAGGCTCGCCTTGTGGATCACTGTGGGGCGGATGAAGACGACCAGTTC
>AASF01001016.1 GCA_000168735.1 Candidatus Endoriftia persephone str. Hot96_1+Hot96_2
CCCTTGATCCGGCCGGTTAATCAGGCAGCCCCAAAGTGGGCCTGCCAAAAGCGGGTGAGTATGCGCCGTTCAAGGCGTCTCTTCAAATCGAAAAAACACCTTAGTCGGTCTTAATTCGCTGCCTGCATCATACGCTTGGGGGCGAACCGACCATCATCGAGGATCTGGCCCACACCGATAAAACTCGTCACCATTGGCGTAGAGCCGCACCCAACCTTCAGTGGGGGCCTTCGGCACCAGGATCGGCTGCCCCTGACGCAAGTAGAAAAGCATGTCAGGGGGAGAGGACGACCTCTGGCCAGTTCTCCAAGGCGCTCTCCAGCGGCAGGAGCATCTGGTCCATCTCATCGAAGCGGCGCTCCTGCCAGGCCTCTTTGAGTTCGGCCAGAGTCACCATTTCGGCACCATCATAGGGCCCAACCCCTGGTGCCGCCCCGCAGGGCCCCGCCTGACATAGGCGCCGCAGCCCAATGCCTTGCCGATATCCTCGGCGAGGGTCCGCACATAGGTGCCTTTGGAGCAGTGCACATCGAGCTCGAACTCGGGCACGCTCGCACGACAGTAACTCCAGCGCGTGAATATGAATGGTGCGCGGCTCGCGCTCCACCTCGATACCCTTACGCGCCAGATTGTAGAGGCGCTCGCCCTTGTGTATGATGGCGGAGTACATCGGCGGTAACTGTTGCTGCTCGCCGCGAAAGTCAGCGAGCGTGTCACGGATCT
>AASF01001015.1 GCA_000168735.1 Candidatus Endoriftia persephone str. Hot96_1+Hot96_2
CCCTGATCAACGTCAGCCGCGTGCTGCGTCTTAACGCCACCACCAAAACCTTCAAGATCATCCTGCCCTCCGCCATGCCGATGATCTTCACCCGGCCTGCGTCTCTCCCTGGGCATCGGCTGGATGGTACTGATCGCTGCCGAGATGCTGGCGCAGAACCCCGGCCTCGGCAAGTTCGTCTGGGACGAGTTCCAGAACGGCAGTTCCAACTCGCTAGCGCGCATCATGGTCGCAGTACTGGTGATCGGCCTCATCGGCTTCCTGCTCGACCGCGGCATGTTGATGCTGCAACGCAGAACCAGCTGGGACAAGAACGCAGTTCTTCATTAACGCAAGCCGCAATCTAGATCTGCCTTTATCCGGACATGCCCGGCTAAAGACAGATCTACAAGTTGAAAATTGAAAGCCGGAATAAACAACGATTGTGAATCGCACAAGGTGCAATGAAATGAACAGTTATCTGAACATCGACCACATCAGCATCACCTTCCCCACCGATAACGGTCCGCTGAATGTGCTGAAAGACGTCAAGCTGGAGGTAAAACAGGGCGAGTTCATCTCGCTGATCGGCCACTCGGGCTGCGGTAAATCCACCGTACTCAATATCATCGCCGGTCTGTTGAATGCCACAGAGGGTGGCGTGATTCTGGAAGGCAAAGAGGTGACTGAACCCGGCCCCGATCGTGCCGTGGTATTTCAGCACCACTCGCTGATGCCCTGGCTCAGCGTCCACGACAACGTGTGCCTAGCGGTCGATCAGCTCTTCAAGAAGACGCAAGTCAAAGTAGGAGCGCGACGAGTGGACCCGCTACAATCTAGAGCTGGTACACATGTCCCACGCCCTCGATCGCAAACCCGACGAGATCTCCGGCGGCATGAAACAGCGTGTGGGTATCGCCCGCGCCCTGGCGATGGAACCGAAGGTGTTGCTGATGGATGAACCCTTCGGCGCCCTCGACTCCCTGACCCGCACCCACATGCAGGACTCGTTGATGGAGATCCAGGCGCGGCTCAACAA
>AASF01001014.1 GCA_000168735.1 Candidatus Endoriftia persephone str. Hot96_1+Hot96_2
GATCAGTTCCGAGCGCTCTGCTACCGGGATAAACTCGGCCGGTGAGATCGGCTCGCCATCTTCGGGCAGCCAGCGCAGCAGCGCCTCACAGCTTTTGATCTTGCCGCTCCGCAGGTCCACTTGTGGCTGGTAGTAAAGTTGCAGGACCTCAGTCTCAAGGGCACGCCGTAGCTGGGTCTCGATCTGCTGGTAGCGGCGCAGTTCGTCATTCATCGTTTGGGTAAAGAACTGGTAGCGGTTGCGCCCCGGCATCTTTGGCTCGATACATGGCGGCATCGGCATTTTGCAGCAGTTCGCCGGTAGTCTGGCCATCATCGGGAAACAGGCTGATACCTGATGCTGGTGGTGACAAAGGCCTCCTGTTCTTTGAGATCGAACACCGTGGCAAACTCACGGATGATCTTCTTGGCTACAGCAGCGACCTCACTATTCTCCTGGATCATCGGCATCATCAGCACAAACTCGTCACCGCCAAAGCGCGCCACAGTGTCGTACTTCCGTAGTTGGCTGGAGAGGCGTTTGGCCACCTGCAGCAGCAGGATGTCGCCATACTCGTGGCCCATCGAGTCGTTGATC
>AASF01001013.1 GCA_000168735.1 Candidatus Endoriftia persephone str. Hot96_1+Hot96_2
TAACGAATTCGCCCTTGATCAGCGACACTGCCATATTGCGGAACATCGCCTTGCGATGGCTGCTGTTTCGGTTCAGTTGCCGCCCTGATTTGCGATGACGCATGGATCGACTTCCTTCAATTCTTCGTTTAACAAATAGGTAGATCAGTGAGCGAAATGCTCATCAATGCTCTCGGGTGGCCAATGCTCCAAGCGCATGCCAAGAGAGAGGCCCCTGCGGGCCAGCACATCCTTGATCTCGGTGAGTGACTTCTTGCCCAGATTCGGGGTCTTGAGCAACTCAACCTCGGTGCGCTGAATCAGATCACCGATAAGAAAAATGTTCTCGGCCTTCAGACAGTTTGCAGAACGAACCGTCAGCTCCAGATCATCAACCGGACGCAACAAGATCGGATCGATCATCGGCTCTTCCGGTTCAGCAGTCGCTTCAGCTGCCCCTCCGCCCTCAAGATCAACAAAGACAGAGAGCTGATCTCTGAGAATGCCTGCCGAGCGTCGGATCGCTTCTTCCGGATCAATAGTGCCATCGGTCTGCAATTCGATAACCAGACGATCCATATTGGTGCGCTGCTCAACACGCGCAGATTCGATCGAATAAGCCACACGTCTCACTGGACTAAACGACGCGTCAAGCTGCAACATACCGATCGGTCGATCTTCACCCGCCGAACTCTGTCGAGCAGTCGACGGCTGATAACCGCGCCCACGCTTGACCGTGAGAGTCATATTGATCTCGCCACTCTTGGTAAGAGTAGCAATATGCAGATCCGGGTTTGCGATCTCAATGTCATGATCAAGGGTAATATCCCCAGCACTGACAACTCCTGGTCCCTTCTTCTGCAGCCGCAAGACCGCTTCGTCCCGGGAGTGCATCACCAATGCAACCTGCTTCAGATTGAGCAGGATCTCCAGCACATCCTCCTGAACACCCTCTATCGCGGTGTATTCATGCAGGACGTCCTGAAATCTCCAGCTCAGTAATCGCACTGCCTGGCATAGAGGAGAGCAAGATACGACGCAAGGCATTCCCGAGCGTGTGCCCAAAGCCTCGCTCAAGCGGTTCCAGGATAACTTTTTGCGTGAGTTTCACTGAGCGCCTGCACATTCACTATGGCGTGGCTTCAGGAACTCCATAACGTTATCTACCATGAATAAACCTCTCGATTGGGCTTACTTCGAGTACAACTCGACAACGAGTTGTTCATTAATCTCTGCGGGAAGGTCAGCCCGATCCGGCACACGCTTAAAAACGCCCTTCATCGCCTTGGGATCAACCTCAACCCAATCCACAAACCCATATTGCTCTGCCAATGACAAGGCACCCTGTATGCGGACTTGCTTCTTGGCTTTCTCGCGAATGCTGACCCTCGTCCTCAGGCTTGATCTTGTAAGATGCAACGTTAACGACACTGCCGTTGACTTCAATCGCCTTATGACTAACGAGCTGACGCGCTTCAGCACGAGTTGAGCCAAAACCATCCGGT
>AASF01001012.1 GCA_000168735.1 Candidatus Endoriftia persephone str. Hot96_1+Hot96_2
GAATTTCGCCCCTTGATCAGCGGGGATCGCCACCGCGCGGGCCGCATCGACCACCCGCTCCACATCACTCTGCGTCACCTCTTTGTCACGGATTGCGACGATGCCGTAGGAGTTGAGACTGCGGATGTGGCTGCCCGCCACCCCGGCGTAGACCGAGTGAATCTCACAGCCAGCCATCAGCTCCGCCTCCTCCATGGCACGCTGGATCGACTGCACCGTTGACTCGATATTGACCACCACACCTTTCTTCAATCCCCGCGAGGGGTGCGAGCCGATACCGATGATCTCGATCTCGCCATCAGGCCTGAGATCGCCGACAACCGCCATCACCTTGGAGGTGCCGATATCGAGTCCGATGATCAGGTTCTTTTCAATCTTCTTTGTCATTCAGACATCCACTCCCCGGTTTGGGCGAAACAACATCTGTGGATAGTTCGCGCTTTCCGAGTGATCCATTTGAGTCTCCCAGGTCACACTGAATCCATTGGTGTATCGGAGATCGATCCGTAGCAGTTTCTGTTTCCGGCTGGCGCGCAATTCCGGATAGAGAGGCACAAAACGCGCCAATTGCTGCGCAGCATCTCCGCGCCCAAGCACCAGCGCCAGCCCCTCATCGGTATAGAGGGTCCAGGCGTTACGCTGATC
>AASF01001011.1 GCA_000168735.1 Candidatus Endoriftia persephone str. Hot96_1+Hot96_2
CAATACCGGTGGAGCCGTTGATCAGCAGATTGGGGATGCGCGCCGGCAGTACCGCCGGCTCATGTTCGCTGTTGTCGTAGTTGGGGACGAAATCGACGGTCTCTTTGTCGAGATCATCGAGCATGCTGTGGGCCGATCTTCGCCATGCGCACTTCGGTGTAACGCATGGCGGCAGGCGCATCGCCATCCACCGAGCCAAAGTTGCCCTGACCATCCACCAGCATGTAGCGCATGGAGAAAGGCTGGGCCATTCGCACGATAGTGTCGTAGACCGCAGTATCGCCATGGGGGTGATATTTACCGATCACGTCGCCGACCACGCGGGCCGACTTTTTATAGGGCTTGTTCCAATCGTTGCCGAGCACGCTCATCGCATAGAGCACACGACGATGGACTGGCTTGAGTCCGTCACGAACATCCGGCAGCGCCCGCCCTACGATTACGCTCATCGCGTAGTCGAGGTAGGACTGACGCATCTCGTCTTCGAGATTGACCGGCAGGACTTCTTTGGCGAATTCGCTCATAGGCGCTGGTTTCTGTTCCGCTCACGCCTCAGAGGATTCAGGAGGCGTTAAAATTGCCGGATTGTAACATAGCCCCGCCCCCCTTTGTTGTACAAAAAGCGCCTGAAAACAGTTTCCTGGCGCTCTGAGCTCAAGATTCCATCAGCTGCCGCATCTTTTCTACATTTGGCGAGAGCACAACACCCTTCTCGGTGACGATGGCATCGACCAAATCCGCCGGCGTCACGTCAAACACCGGATTCCATACCTCCGCACCCTCGGCGGCAATACGCTGCGCACCGCAGCAGAGCAGCTCATCGACGCCACGCACCTCGATTGGGATCTCCTTGCCAGAGGCGACCTGCATGTCGATGGTAGAAGTGGGAGCCACCACCATCACCTTCACGCCGTGGTACTTGG
>AASF01001010.1 GCA_000168735.1 Candidatus Endoriftia persephone str. Hot96_1+Hot96_2
CGAATTCGCCTTAGCTTCTAAGCCGTCTGGTGGGACGGCCGGTATGCGCTGGCTCTTAATCTTTCGCCCCGGCGGGTGAACGACCCCCCCTTCTGCCGCGGCCTGCTGAAACGGCTGCTTGAAGGGCAATTCCAGACCGGCTCGCTGATACTGGAGCTCACCGAAGACACCCTCACCCATGAACTTGCAGAAGCCAATGAACTACTGCAGCAGTTGAAGAACCTGGGGGCCCGGGTCGCGTTGGATGACTTCGGTGTTGGCCAGGCTTCGCTCAATCACCTGCGGCAGTTTCCCTTCGATTTGGTGAAGATCGACCGGGATTTTATTCGCAATGTCATCAGCGACTCCAACGATGCCAGCCTGGTTCAGGCGATCATTCATCTGGCTCACGCGTTTGACATGAAGGTGGTGGCAGAAGGTGTGGAGACCAAGGGGCAGCTCGCGTTTGTGCAAAACCTGGGGTGTGATTTTATCCAGGGCTATCTGATCGGTATGCCGCTTTCTGCAGAGCAGGCGCAGGAGTGCGCTGCTGTCGATCAGGCGAGCGGTGGCCTGTTCGAGCCCACGGAGTTTCTTGTCGACTAAGCGGGGTTTGGGGGCCTGTGTGTTGCGGATTCTGCCGCTGCATGATGCTGGTTGACAGTACTGGAAATCTAAAGTAGATTACGCGCTCTTTCGCGGCAGTGGCCCAGTACAGTGGGTTGCGGAA
>AASF01001009.1 GCA_000168735.1 Candidatus Endoriftia persephone str. Hot96_1+Hot96_2
ACCTGGGTGTGGAGATCGGTGATGCCGAGCTTGGGGGGGTTCAGAAAGAGCTGATCAGTGACGGCACGACGCATGAACAGCGTGGTGATCACCGCCACCCAGATGATGCAGTCGATGATCGAAAGTCCGATCCCGACCCGCGCCGAGGTGTTCGACGTGGCCAATGCGGTGCTTGATGGCACCGATGCAGTGATGCTCTCAGGCCGAGACATCGGTGGGCAAATATCCCCATAAAGTGGTCGAGGCCATGGATCGAGTCTGCATCGAGGCGGAAAAACAGGCCTCCGTGAAGCGCTCGAAACACCGCATCGATTCGGTGTTTGGTCGGGTCGATGAGGCGATAGCCATGGCCAGCATGTACACCGCCAACCATCTTGGGGTGAAGGCGATTGCAGCGCTTACCGAGTCTGGTTCCACCCCGCAATGGATGTCGCGCATCAGCTCTGGTATCCCGATCTACGCGTTGACCCGCAATGTGAAGACTCGTCGAAAAGTGACCCTATTCCGCGGTGTCTATCCGGTTAGCTTCGACGTCGCCAGCACCGACTACAACCAGGTCAATGAAGAGGTGATCGACGAACTACTGGCGTCGCGGCCGAGGTACGTGATAATGACTTGGTGCTGATC
>AASF01001008.1 GCA_000168735.1 Candidatus Endoriftia persephone str. Hot96_1+Hot96_2
TGATCATTTCTGGTCCTACCGACGACACCTCGGAACTCTACAAGTCGATCGATGAGATCAGCCCGTCGCTTGGTCCGGCAGGAGCCGATTACCGACGAGGAGGGCCAGCCCGACTTCGGTCCTGGCGACTACTCGGTAGACGAGAAGGCGCGCCAGACTTTCCTCAGCGAGGAGGGCCATCAACATGTTGAGGAGATGCTGACTGAGGCCGGCCTGCTGGAGGAGGGGGCGAGCCTTTACGATTCCAACAACATCATCCTGATGCACCATGTGATGGCGGCGCTGCGGGCGCATGTGCTGTTCCAGCGCAACGTTGAATACATTGTCAAGAATGGCCAGGTGGTGATCGTCGATGAGTTCACTGGGCCGCACCATGGAGGGCAGGCGCTGGTCCGACGGCCTGCACCAGGCGGTAGAGGCAAAGGAAGGTGTGGAGATCCAGAACGAAAACCAGACCCTCGCCTCGATCACCTTTCAGAACTACTTCCGCCTCTACGAGAAGCTCGCAGGCATGACCGGCAGCGCTACGCCGTCGAAAGAAGAATTTTGGCAAACGTACCGGCTGCGCGTTATTACGATTCCGACAAACCGGCCATCCCGACGCACCGACTGGGACGACCTCGTCTACCAGACGTACGAGGCGAAAGTACGGAAAATTATTGACGAAGTGAAAAAAATGAATGCCATCGGCCGCCCTGTTCTCATCGGCACGACATCGGTCGCTCAGTCGGAACGGTTGTCAGCAGCGTTTTCGAAAGCAGGCATCCCTCACCACCTGCTCAATGCCAAAACGGAGGAAGAAGAGGCGCGCATCATCGCGACCGCCGGGCAAAAAGGGCAAGTGATGATCGCCACCAATATGGCCGGGCGCGGGACCGATATTTTGCTTGGGGAAGGCGTCAAGGAACTGGGCGGGCTGCACATCATTGGCACAGAGCGCCATGAAAGCCATCGCATTGATATGCAGCTGCGCGGCCGGGCAGGACGCCAAGGGGATCCGGGGTCTTCCCAGTTTATCATTTCGCTCGACGACGATTTATTCCGCTTGTATGATCAAGATGAATTGAACAAATGGAAAAGCCAAGTCGAGACGGATGAAACCGGGCGCATCGTGTCGCCCG
>AASF01001007.1 GCA_000168735.1 Candidatus Endoriftia persephone str. Hot96_1+Hot96_2
GATCCTACGGATCGACGGCCACACCGACCGGCTACCGATCCACACCGAGCAGTGTCCCCTCCAACTGGGAGCTCTCCTCAGCACGGGCAGTCTCAGTGGTGCGCTACCTGGCCAGCCAGGGCATCCCCCAGCGACGCCTCACCGCCGCCGGCTTCGGCGAGTTCCACTCTATCGACACAGGGGACACACCGGAAGCACTGAGCCACAACCGCCGCATCGAGAGTGAAGCTAACTTCACTCTGAATGCCTGGCTCACTCTTTCAGACAGCATAGGATGCGGTAAGGCACAGCCTCCTAGCCGTTTGCTATGGCATGATGCACCGCGCCATAAAACAGCTCCCGCAGTGCATCGTACTCCGGCTCCGGATCTACCAAGATCGTAACGCATGGTCTTGTGCAACTCGATCTGGAGCCCCATGCCGCTGGCATTCTTGTTGACGATATTGCGACGAGAACGTCCCGACAACCCGTCACAGCTCTCCCCTGTGCCAGCCTTGGTCGCATCCACCGGAATCAGCTCATATTCACCGAAAACACTCCGATTCTGTACGATATAGTCGATAAAGGCGGCCCGCTGGGCGCTGTTTCTCCCTCCCACACAGATGGTGCCTGTGGGGTAACCACGACGACTGCTATAGCCGTGGATGGCAACGCTGTGGCTGCGGCTTGACACCAGAGCAATGGCATTCGTCTCATCAAAATGGCTG
>AASF01001006.1 GCA_000168735.1 Candidatus Endoriftia persephone str. Hot96_1+Hot96_2
TTGATCCAGCAGGCGCACTCACCGTTGGCGACGACCTCTTTCAGGATGGCGGTGATGGCGTCGATCTCGTGGACGCATTCGACCACCACACGCCGCCGCACACTGGGGCGGGTGGCGAGGGGATATTCTCGGATCTGTTCGCCGTTGTAGTGGCTGAGCAGGGGGTAGGCTGTTTGCTTGCGGTTCGAGAGGGCGTTGGCTCAAGTCCATCGCTGAAGGCGCCGACCAGTGCCTGGCGCTGCCGCTGGGACAGGGTGGCGGAGAGTAGGATGGCGCTGCCGCCGGCCATCGCCTGGGCGGTGAGCAGGCGGCAGAGCAGTTGCTGCATGTAGGCGTCGCAGGCGTGGACCTCGTCCACCAGCAACACCTTGCCGAGCAGCCCCAGCAGGCGTAGGGACTGGTGGCGGCTGGGGAGGATGCCGAGCAGGGCCTGGTCGATGGTGCCGACGCCGATCTCCGGCCAGGCAGGGCCTTCTTGCGGTGGTCGGCGAGCCACTGGCCGCAGTGGGTGGAGGCGGGGGGTGGGTCATCGCGGTGGTGGCTGCTCTCGGGGTGCTGGGTTTCCGGGATTAGCGACTGGCGGAACCGCGTCGAGAGATTGCGGGCGCTGTGGGCCAGCACCAGGGAGGGGGTGCTGGCTTCGCCGTAGAGTTGGCGGTAGCTGTCGCCGAGGCGGTCATACATGGCGTTGGCGGTGGCCATAGTGGGCAGGCCGAAGTAGATGCCATTGGCACTGCCTCTGCTCATCAGCCGGTGGGCGAGCAGCAGGGCCGCCTCAGTCTTGCCGGCGCCGGTAACGTCTTCGAGGATGAAGAGTTGTGGGCCGTCCGCCAACGTCAGCTTCCCCTCACCTTCTGTTGCAGGGGTGTGGCCTGCGGCTTGGGGTGTTGGGGATGAGCTGTTCTA
>AASF01001005.1 GCA_000168735.1 Candidatus Endoriftia persephone str. Hot96_1+Hot96_2
CCTCAATCGAAGAGTTAACAAGCCAAAATATTGAATATCCTGTCATCGCAAAGCCAGTCAATTCCCTTGTTTTCAGGACTAGGTTTAACGGCAAAAAATATCTCCGAGCCAACAATCAAGCCGAGTTAATAGCCAACCTGAAGGCCGCCAGCGAAAAGAAATGTGACGTAATAATCTCAGAATTCATCCCAGGCCCCGACACTCTGCTAAGCAGTTTCTATACTTACATCAAATCAGATGGAACCCCCCTTTTTCAATTCACCAAAAGAGTATTGCGCCGCTTTCCGCCTAATCATGGAGGTGCTTGCTATCACATCACCGACTGGGACCAGGAAACCGCAGAATTAGGGATGAAGTTTTTTCAAGGCATCGGCCTTCGCGGGATGGCCAACATAGAATTCAAAAAAGATCCCCGTGACAATCAACTAAAGGTAATTGAATGCAACCCAAGATTCACTGCTGCTCATGAGCTGCTTGTAAGATCCGGGATGGATATTGCCTACTTAATCCACCAACACATGAGCGGTAAATCTGTTCCCTATACCCACAGTTTTCGCTCCAACATGAGACTGCTCTACCCTGTAAATGATTACCTCGCATTTCGCACCATGAGGCGAAAAGGCGAGATAACTCCTTCCCCAGTGGATTTGCTAGCTTAGCCCATCCTCAGGTCTTCCCCTTTTTTAGACTACTGGATNAAGGGCGATTCGCGCCGCTAATTC
>AASF01001004.1 GCA_000168735.1 Candidatus Endoriftia persephone str. Hot96_1+Hot96_2
TTGATCCGGGGTTTGGTCTGCCCAGCCGCATCATCATCAAACGCGCTGAGCGACGCACAGCGACACCGCTCACCGGCAGCTTCCGCCTACCAGGCTCTACAGCAAGGCCAAACAAAACAGGCCGAGAGACTCTACCGCAAGCTGCTGCAGAAAGAGCCGCACAACCGCGATGCCCTGCTCGGACTGGCCGCACTGGCCCTGCAGTGGGGAGACCTGGAGAGCGCCGAGGCCCACTACCAGCAGCTGCTGCGCCACGATCCCCACGACGCCGATGTGCTGGCCTGCACTGGCCCTGCTGGAACCACGCAGCAGAGACCCGGGCCTGGAGCTACGTCTGCGCCGGCTCGCTGAACAGCAGCCCGACAACCCACGCCTGCACTTTGCCCTGGCCAGCCGTCACGCCGCCCGGCAGGAGTGGCGGCGCGCCCAGCAGGGCCTATTTCGACGCCTGTGAGCCGCAGCCGCGACAACCCCGACTATGCTTTCAAATCTCGCGGTCGCCCTCGATCATCTGGGAAAAATAACCCACGCAGCCAACTAACTACCGCAAGGCACTCGAACTGGCACGCAGCCGACCGGCCAGTTTCACCAACGCCGCCGCACAAACAGCGTCTGACACAGATCGATCCGGCAGGAGTGCTGCCATGGTAACGGCCGACAACCAGCCGAAAAAACAGGCCAAGCCTCTCGGCATCCAGCTGGTCGAACA
>AASF01001003.1 GCA_000168735.1 Candidatus Endoriftia persephone str. Hot96_1+Hot96_2
GCTTGCCTATTATTCTGCCTCGCGTCTGATATCCCACCCATCTCATGGTCGCCTCAAGGCGGATTTAGTGCTCAGGGATGAGCTGCTGATCCGTGCAGATCGGCTTTTCCTATGGTCGGTGCCCTGGATAATTCCGAGATTCTGCTGCGCTCACACGAAGTTTGCTGAGCACTTTACCTGCCTTGTCATCGCAAGACACTTAATATCGAAGATGAAGCACAGGGGATGTCAGACAACTGGCCACCCTGTAGAAGAGCAATAAACAGGGCGGGACATGGAACAAAAAACCTCGGCGGCCTCATCTGGTCGGTGGTCGAGATGCAGCGTTCCGAATACGCCGACGAGCGCAAAACGCTGATGAAGCTGCGCGACGGCATGCGCAAGTTTGTACGCCGCTACGAGTCTCATCGCCCAGGTGGGTGCCGCTGGGTGATCCGGAGTTGGAGAAGCTCAGTCGCTTTATTCGCCTCTATGTGAAACGGTTGGCCAATGTGCCGATGACAGAGATTGATTTCTCCGGGCTGCGGATGACCCACCTGGGGCTCTATAAGCGGGAGGGACTCAAGCCGCCGCGTGCAGATGTGCCGNCTTCGACTCACGCGCCTTGGTCGCCTCTTCAGGTGTGTAGGCGCGCCCGGACCAGAGCATTTCGTAGGCGATCTCCTCATGCCCGTTCTCGCACAACTCCAGCACATTGCTGAACAACGGCTGGAAAGTCTCACTGCGATGGGACTGTTCGTGCTCCTCAAAGGAGTTCCAAAAGGTGATGATAAGCGCCTCGCGCCCCTTCAGCGGGCTCTCCACCG
>AASF01001002.1 GCA_000168735.1 Candidatus Endoriftia persephone str. Hot96_1+Hot96_2
GATCAGCCGTGCCACCTGTGCAAGATGGGCATCCAGCAGCTCGCGGATCTCATGTCGTTCGCTGAACGAGCGTGAGCAGCGCCAGCAGCAGCCAGCCGCAGAAGGTCAGGCTGAGCAACAGGGCGAGCAGTTGAAAGCGGATGGAGCGCATCAGCCGGGCCGCTCAATCAGGTAGCCGATACCGCGGACGGTGCGTATCAGACCGGGGCCAACCTTTTTACGCAGATGGTGGATGAAGACCTCGACCGCATTGCTGTCGATGCTGTCGTCCCAGCCATAGAGCGACTCGATTAGCCGTTGACGCGACAGCACGCGTCCGGCGTTCTCCAGCAATACCTGCAGCAAAGTGAACTCCCGTGGTGACAGGGTTACCGGGATGCCGTTGATCTCCAGCCTGTGGGAGGAGAGATCGAGCTGGATGTTGCCGTGTTCGATGATCGTGTTCACCCCCCGGTAGAAACGCCGCTGCATGGCGCGCAACCGGGCGCAGAGTTCGTCTGTGTCGAAGGGTTTGACCAGATAGTCGTCTGCCCCGTTGTCGAGCGCGCAGACGCGGTCCTGAATCTGATCCCGGGCGGTGATGATGATC
>AASF01001001.1 GCA_000168735.1 Candidatus Endoriftia persephone str. Hot96_1+Hot96_2
AGCACCGTACGCCCCATCTTGCGCGCCATGTGCTGGATGGCGACCTGGGTCGTCATGACCTGGCGCTGGCCGTGGCGGAACTCGGAGAGTAGGTGGATATCCTCGGTGGAGCCGACGATGATCAGCAGGATCGGCACGATCGATGTCACCACATTGAGGGGGATGCCGCTGAGCCCCATCAACCCCAGGGTCCAGAGGATGCTGATGCCAGCGGTAAGGATTGGGGTGAGGATATCGACAAACTGGCGCAGCAGCAGAAACAGGGCGATCAGCAGGGCGGCGATGGCGATGGGGAAGAGGTCAGTCTGTTCCTGCTGGATCTGCCGCGCGATGGCGGTGCGTACATAGGGGTAGCCGATGGTAAAAAACTGCGCGTAGTGTCCTGACAGCGGCCTGGTTAGCTGGTCGATCGATGTGGTGATGCGAAGATCATCAAGGCCGCTGACCGTCTCCTTCAGGACGATCGCTGCGGTCATCACTTGGCCGTCATCGGAGAGCAGTACATGTTTGATGAAGGGGTCGGTGAGCGCCTGCTTTTCCAACGTCCTGCCTGCGGCGAGATCTTTTGGCAATTTGGCTAGGTAGGGGTCTTTGTTGAGATAGCCATCGACGCTCTTCAGATAGGGGACAGAGAACAGGCTCTCCACCCGATCGACAAAAGGCAGCGCCTTGATCGTGCCGATCACCTGTTGCAACGCCTGCAACTTTCCTGGTGCCATCATCTCCCCATCCCGCAGATAGAGCAGCACGATCTTCTCGTCACCAAACTGCTGACTGATCTGCTCGTAGTAGTCCCGCTCCGGATCATCGAGTAGCAGTAGCTCCTCCGCCGAGATATGCACCTGCACCCGCTGCAGCTGGGTCGCCGCCAGCAGCGAGAGGATCAGCAGTGTGGCGAGCGCCCACCGGGGATGGTTGGCGCAAAGCATCAGAATACGCTGCATCAGGGTCTTCTGATGTGCCAGCTCAGGTCCGTCGGACGGAGCGGATGGTAGATATCAAAGTGGCAACTCATCTGCTGGAGCATAGGCAAGATGCCTGGCTAATGCGAATATGCTGAGGTTCATCAAGGGGCGGAGTCGATTGCGTTGAGATTGTGGGAAAATACACATCCATTTACCGCAATTGACTCCGACCCTGAGCTTCATACATTTGAATGTGCGTCTATTGGCGTTCATTTGCGGCATTATGGTC
>AASF01001000.1 GCA_000168735.1 Candidatus Endoriftia persephone str. Hot96_1+Hot96_2
CGCCTGATCAAATGGCACCAGCAGCGCCACTTTGGGCGCACCGGCCACATCAGCTTCAACAATCCCGACTTCGTCAAATACGCCGAATCGTTCGGCGCCAAGGGTTATCGGGTGGAGAGTGCAGAGACACTGCTGCCAACCCTGCAGCAGGCGTTTGCCGACGATACGCTGGTGGTGGTCGATGTGCCGGTGGACTACTCCGAAAACATGAAACTGACCGAGAAGCTGGGGCAACTGGCCTGCCCTATCTAAGCGAATCCTGTTCATTCACCACAAATCTGATGTCAACCGATCCAGCAATGCTGCGTTGTTTAGGTTGAGAGGACCGGAAACGGCCATCCCAATCAACAGATCAGATTTCAGAAAGGAAAGACCATGAACATGAAGACTACAAAACTCGCTCTCATCAGCCTGTTAACCGCTCTATCGATCACTACCACCGCGACGGCGGGTGAAGTTCAAGGCCGAGGCTGGGTCAAAGGCTATGGTGCCGCACAGGGTTCAGGTGTATTCAAAGGCACCGGCACCGCCAGTGGTAAAGGTGTGGTCGTCTATCGCGACCAGAATGGCACTATCCGCCATAAAAAGGGCTCAGGCACTGTTTCCGGCCGCGGTATCGCAATCGGCAAAGGCAGCATCGCACGAAACGGGAAGGGCTATGGCAAAGGCCGGGCGGCCGGTG
>AASF01000999.1 GCA_000168735.1 Candidatus Endoriftia persephone str. Hot96_1+Hot96_2
GATCAAGCGCACCATCACCTACCAGCAGGATATGCTCAGCGCGGCAAAGCGGATGGTACCGATACTGATTGCCCTGATGGCTTGGGCATTCGCTACCTATCTGGTGCTAAAGGGGCTGAAGAAGGTCTGGAAGGTCGACTTTGTCACCGCCGGCCTGATCGGCACCGCGCTCGCCGCCAGCATCTACGTCTTTGTCCGCCCAATCGTGCAACGGGCTGCAGACAAGCTGCCGATGGAGAAAGCGAGCGTCAACAAACTCTTCACCACTCCACTGATCTTCGCCGCCGCACTGCTCAGCTTCGCCCATGGCGCCAACGACGTGGCCAACGCGGTCGGACCACTGGCAGCGATCAACGAAGCAATCCTTGGTGGAGCCGTCTTGGATAAGGCCGCCATCCCACTCTGGGTGATGATGGTGGGCGCCATCGGTATCGCCGTTGGGCTGATGCTCTACGGCCCCAAACTGATCCGCACCGTCGGCTCCGAGATCACCGAACTGGACCAGATGCGCGCCTTCAGCCATCGCCATGGCCGCCTCCATCACCGTAATCATCGCCACCCAGATGGGGCTGCCTGTCTCCTCTACCCACATTGCGGTAGGTGCGGTGTTTGGCGTTGGCTTTCTGCGCGAGTTTCTGAAGAGCAGCTACGCCAAGATGGTGGCGGAGATCGAGGAGCACCACCACGGCAGGGATGAGGCGGAGGTTACCAAGTTCCTGCAGGCTTTCAAGAAGGCATCGGTTCCCACTAAGGGACGAATGCTACAGCAGCTGAAGGAGCATTCGGCCAAGGCAGATCTCTCGAAAAAGGAACGCAAAAGCCTGAAGCGGGTCTACAAGACTGAGCTGGTGAAGCGCTCTAATCTGCTGAAGATCGTTGCCGCCTGGCTGATCAGGGCGATTCGTTTAAA
>AASF01000998.1 GCA_000168735.1 Candidatus Endoriftia persephone str. Hot96_1+Hot96_2
CCCTGATCAGTGCGCTCCAGCACCTGACTGTTCGAGGATACGCCTGGCTTGGGGCAGCTGGGNGGTACCCTGGCTGGGTCAGTTGCGCGGCGGTCTCCCTAACGCTGCTGTCGAGTTCGCTGCGGGTGATAGATGTCGTCATTGACCAGCGCCACGATGGCGTCGAGGGCGTTAGCCTGCAGGCCGAGGCTGGCCAGCATCAGCAGGACGGCAGTCAGTAAGTGCTGCGGGTGGAGGGTTGGTCGCATCGGTATTTACTCTGGTTGATAGCCGAAGATGGAATCTTTCAGGGTCTGCTCGGCGCTACGGCCGAAGGCACCCAGTCCGTTGAGTACCAGCTGCAGCATTATGCGCTTATCTGCCTTCTCGTCGGCGTCGGTGACATAGCTCTGAAATACAGCGCGCAGCCGCCAGCAGCAGCGCCCGCCGTAGTCCAGACCGATCACCTGGTTCATGCTACGTCGGTGGAGTAGCGACTGTCTCAGGACGGCGCATGGCGGTAAGCCTATAGCTGAAGGGCCAGTAGAGGGAGAAGTCGACGTCTTCGATGGTGTCGCGTTGGTAGTTGTAGCCGAGATTGAATAGGTGCTGTTCGCGATCCTTATAGTGGATGGCGGCGCGGGCGCGGTCGAAACGCCCGTCCTCCAGGTTGGAATCCCAGCGCAGGGTGGCGGAGCTGCTCCACTGGTTACTGAGCTGGGCGCTGAGTTCGCCGACGATGGCCGATTCGCTGTTGGTTTC
>AASF01000997.1 GCA_000168735.1 Candidatus Endoriftia persephone str. Hot96_1+Hot96_2
ATCATCACCGCGATGATCGAGATCACCGCGTTGGAAGAGAAGCCGTTGAACAGATCGGTGGTTGGCACTAGCCCCTGGCTGCAGCCCTATCAGGCGGCGCCAACAGGCTGGGTCAATCCCAGCAGCACCATCGCGGTTACTGGCGCTACGTCGCACCCCCACTACCTCGAAGGCAAACAGGTAGATGGCCAACAGCAGGATCGTGCTGACCCAGTGCGATCTCGATGGTGGGTACCAGATTGGCTAGCAACAGACCAACGACCAAAAAGACCACGGCGGCGATCAGATTCTTTTTTAAGGCTGGGCAAGTGGCATGGGTGGGCAATCCTCTGGCTGTGGTTGAGCGGCGCATCCAAAAAAAACCGCAGAATATTGACACATTCTAAAGTAATCGCACTTGCCGAGCGTGCTCAGCCCGAGGGATGTGGGGCGGAGTTACCAGTCGAGGCGGTTGTCCAGGCGTAGCAACACTGTCCGGATCGCGGGCATGCCACCGGCGACCATCTCTTCCAGCGGAGTGATGTTACCGCAGCGCTGTTGCGGGGTGGTGACCCAGAGGTTGGCTGAGAGTGCGCTGTGGGGAAACAGGCTGGAGAGCGCCCTTATCGATCTGGATCAGCAACAGCAGGCCGCTGCTGAATCTCCGCCTCCTGTGGC
>AASF01000996.1 GCA_000168735.1 Candidatus Endoriftia persephone str. Hot96_1+Hot96_2
GATCAGACGGTACATGGTGCTGGTGGAGAGCGAGCAAAAAATCCTCATGATGCGCCCCGTATCAAATCTATGCGGTCAAGGCCATTGTCGATTGCATCCACCAGAACCGCGGCAATGGCTACATCTGGCACACCACTGGCTCAGGCAAGACCCTCACCTCGTTCAAGGCCTCGACCCTGCTCAAGGACAACCCCGATATTGAAAAATGCCTCTTCGTGGTGGACCGCAAAGACCTCGACCGCCAGACCCGCGAGGAATTCAACAGGTTCCAGGAGGGCTGCGTGGAGGAAAACACCAACACCGAAACCCTGGTTCCGGCGCATGCTCTCCGGAAGACTACGCCGACAAGGTCATCGTCACCACCATCCAGAAGCTGGGTCTGGCGCTGGATGAAAACAGCAAGCGCAACCAGCTCAAAAAGAAAAAAGGCCATCAAACCTACAAGCAGCGCCCTGGAACCCCTGCGCGACAAGCGCGTGGTGTTCATCTTCGACGAGTGCCACCGCTCCCAGTTCGGCGAAAACCACAAGGCCATCAAGCGCTTCTTTCCCAGGGGCGCAACTGTTCGGCTTCACCGGCACGCCCATCTTCGAAGACAACGCCACCTACAAGCAGATCGAAGGCGAAGTCCAAACGCTGATGACCACCCGGGACACCTTCCAGAAGCAACTGCACGCCTACACCATCACCCACGCCATCGACGACGGCAACGTACTGCGCTTTCATATCGACTATTTCAAGCCCAAGGAGCAGCAAGGCAAAAAGGCCAGACCCAGGGTCGGCGACGCCCTCACTCAGCAGGCGGTGGCCGAGGCCATTCTGGAAAAGCACGACGCCGCCACCAACTACCGCCGCTTTCACGCCATCCTCGCCACCGGCTCCATCAACGAGGCCATCGGCTATTACGAGCTGTTCAAGCAACTACAG
>AASF01000995.1 GCA_000168735.1 Candidatus Endoriftia persephone str. Hot96_1+Hot96_2
GATCAGCACGGTCATCGTCTTGCCTTTCTTGGTGATGCCGTAGTTTTTCATCGCATAGAAGTGGTTGACGAAATAGACCTGATCGGCGATTTCGGCGGCACTGGGGGTTCCCAGAGGGAATGGCCAGATCCTTGGACAAAAACCCCGGCAGCGACATGAGTGGAGATAAAAAAGGGAATCGCCGCGGCCGCGGCAACAAACTTACGCAAGTGCATCTTTGAAGATCCTCCTAAGCGGTGCTACTACTGCGCGTCCATCAGATAACTTTTTTAGGTTATTCTTATATGGAACGCATTATTCTAATGGCCGGTATTAATATCAAACATCCCCTTGCAACCGCAATAAGGGAAAACCGCTACATAGGCCAGCTTTTGCCTCTGCAGTCGCCCTCGCATATCGTGATTCCAAACTCTTCAGGGCAAAAAAAACCCCGCTCTGCGGCGGGGTCCGTTTGGTGCATCAGCTCGCCGGGTGGGCATCCGGCCGGCCGATAGCAAAATAACTTAGGCCTGCTCGCGTCACAGTCTCCGGCTCAAACATATTGCGTCCATCGAACACCCGCCGGGCTCCCCAGAGTCTCTTTGATACTGTCAAAGTCGGGACTGCGGAACTGGGTCCATTCAGTCATGATGATCAGGGCCTCCGCACCCTGCAGGGCATCTTGGGCGCTCTCACAAAAGGTCAGCTCATCGCGTTCGCCATAGATACGGCCCGCCTCCTCCATCGCCACTGGATCGTAGACCCGCACCGAGGCACCCGCCTCCCACAGCGACTCCATCATCACCCGGCTGGAGGCCGCACGCATGTCATCCGTATTGGGCTTGAAGGCCAGCCCCCAGAGAGCGAATGTCTTGCCTTTCAGGTCCCCATCAAAATAGCGATTCAACTTATTGAAGATGACCCGCTTCTGATCGCTATTGACCGCTTCGACGGCAGTCAACAGACGTGGATTGTAGCCAACGCTCAACGCCGTCTTCTCCAGCGCCTGTACATCCTTGGGAAAACAGGAGCCGCCGTAACCGCACCCCGGGTAGATAAACTGATAGCCGATGCGCGGATCAGAGCCGATACCGATACGCACCTTCTCAATATCCGCGCCCAGCAGGTCGGCGATATTGGAGAGTTCGTTCATGAAGCTGATCTTGGTGGCAAGAATCGCGTTGGCCGCATACTTGGTCAACTCGGCGGAGCGCACATCCATCACCATCACGCGCTCGTGATTGCGATTGAACGGCGCATAGAGGGCGCGCAGCAGCTCACCGGTACGGGGATTATCGGTACCCACAACGATGCGATCGGGACGCATGAAATCATCGATCGCCGCACCCTCTTTGAGGAACTCCGGATTGGAGACCACGTCATATTCGATCTCGACGCCACGTGTCGCCTGAACCTCGCGTATCGCCTCACACACCTTGTCGCCGGTACCAACCGGCACGGTAGACTTGTCGATGATGACACGATACTCGGTCATGTGCTCCGCGATGCTGCGCGCCACGGCCGTCACATACTGCAGATCGGCGGAGCCATCCTCATCCGGCGGAGTGCCCACCGCGATGAACTGGAACAGACCGTGCTCGACGCCCTTTTTTGGATCGAGCGTAAAGGCAAGACGCCCCGCCTCGCGGTTGCGCTTAACCATCTCTTCAAGGCCCGGCTCATAGATCGGGATGC
>AASF01000994.1 GCA_000168735.1 Candidatus Endoriftia persephone str. Hot96_1+Hot96_2
GATCAACATTGCTGCGCCATACCTGTGGATCGCCTTCACCTCCTGGTTTCGTGGCACTGGGAGTGTGGCGACTATCCAATGGCCAACCACGGCCTGCGTTTTAAACAGCAGCATCGCCGCCTCAAGCAGGCGCGCTTTACCTCGCTGGCGTTTGGCGGCAGCCTGACCCTGCTGATGATGGTGCCGATCCTCAACTTTGTCGCGATGCCGGCGGCGGTAGCGGGAGCCACCCTGCTCTGGTCCGAACGGCTCAAGCAGCTCTCTGACTGACCCCGGTATCAGAGGTGCATCCGGCATGTTCAATATCGCGGTCAATCAGCTCAAGTCGCCGGCGGACATCAGCGCCATCGGGCGTCATCAAGGGCTGCTGCTGATCGGCTCCGATGAGGCCAGCGGGCGAGCGACGCAACGAAAATTATCTGCAGCTGTTTCGTGCCGATGGCCAGGGCCACTATCAGGTGGCCCGCAATATCCTGCTGTATAAGGGTTCCAGGAAAAAGGGCCGGGAGCTGGACATCGAAGGCATCAACCTCCGATGGTGAATCGATCTATGTGATCGGCTCCCACTCGCTGAAACGCAAGCAACTCAACCCGGCCAAAAGCCATAAAAAGAACCTGAAGCGACTGCATGGGAAGTCGATCATCCATGAAAAGAGTCGCGAACAGCTGTTCCGGCTACGCATCAACAGCCAGCGTGATATTGAATCGAAGCAGCGTATC